>CAZYKN010000029.1:10010-11649 GCA_964648135.1 uncultured Flavobacteriaceae bacterium | reverse complement strand
CCTCCAGCTTTATTATGTGGAAAAATAGTGAGCGCATCTTCGGTATCACGAATGATTATTTTCATCCATTTTGGAGTTTTAAAAATACCGTTTCCTTTAGAGTAAGCTTGACTAAGTAGTTCTGTCATTCCGTATTCTGAGTGAATTTTAGTTACTCCAAAGCCGTTTTTTAACAATTCGTGCAATTCGGTTCTTATGATTTCTTTTCGCCTTCCTTTCATACCACCAGTTTCCATAATAATGGTGTTTTTTAAATTGAATTGATAGCTTTCAATTAAATCTAATAAAGCAAAAGAAACACCAATTAATAGGACTTTTTCACCTTTTTGGTCTAATTTAAGAAGTGTTTTTGCTAATGCTTCTAGGTTGTTTAGGTAAAATCCGCTTTCTTTTTTATTGGATTTTTCAATCCACTCATTCACCATATAAACTAGCGAAGAACCTTCTCTTTCTAGGTAATTTGGAAGTAAAGCTAAGATGGTATAATCTTCTATATTTCCATAAAAATGGTGGAAGCTTTGTGTAAAACTTTTCTTATATAATTTCACATCAGTAACATAATGTTTACTTAGGTTTATGCCTGTTGTACCGCTACTTAAAAAAGTTTCTTGAACAGGATTTTCATCTGATAAAATTTGATGCGTTTTAAAAAATTGTATTGGTAAAAAAGGAATCTCATTTAAATAATGAACCTCATCAGTTTTAACACCTAAATATTGAATAAATTGTTTGTAAACCGAATTGTTTTTCGCTTGAAATCGAAATACTTCCAAAGCCTTTTTTTCAAAATCTTTAGAACTATTCAAATTAAAAACACTATATTTATTCATTACAACACATCTATAAAGTGCAAAAATAGTTATTTTACGCAACCAAAATGCTGTTTTGGCATCTTATTTAATAGGATAACCTTATAAAACAACACCGTATAGGCTTAGAAAAAATCATACAAAAATGTAAACGAGGTGATCGTAAATCACAATCGGATCTTTATCAGCTTTTTTCTGGTAAACTCTTTGCTGTATGCCTAAAATACTCGCCAAATAAAGTACAAGCTGAAGACAATTTACACGATAGTTTTATTACTATTTTCAACAAAATAAAACAATACAAAGGCAAAGGCTCTTTTGAAGGTTGGCTTAAAAGATTAACGGTAAATGTTTGTCTGCAAAAATATAGAAAGAAAAATGTTTTAAATGTAGTAACCGATGAATATCCTGAAAAAATAGAAGTGGAATTAGAGGAAGAACACCTTCCGTTAAGGTATTTATTACAACTCATTCAAGAATTGCCAGACCGCTATCGATTGGTGTTTAATTTGTATGTATTAGACGGTTATTCTCACAAAGAAATTGCCGAATTACTCGAAATTTCTATAGGAACATCAAAATCGAACCTTTCAAGAGCACGATTGAATTTAAAAGAAAAAATAGAAGCAAGCCAAAATTATAAAAAAAAAATAAAAATTAATGTTTAATAAAGATATTGACCGATTGTTTCAAGAGCAATTTAAAGATTTTGAACAACAACCTCATCCTAAAGTTTGGAAAGGTATTGAAAAAGAATTAACAACAACTCCTTCTGTTTTTTATAGATTTAGATGGTTGGGTTTTGTTGGTTCTTTACTGCTTGTTTTTGG
>CAZYKN010000029.1:0-9910 GCA_964648135.1 uncultured Flavobacteriaceae bacterium | reverse complement strand
AAAATAAAATTACCTCTTTCTAAGCCTATAAAAGTTAAAGAACACTTTAAAAAATGGGAAATTGGTACTAGTTTTTCTCCTATTTATTATTCAAGTTTTACTCAAGGCTCTCCTTTAGATAAAAATATTGCTTCTAATAAACAATCCAGTTCAAACTCACATGCTTATGGTTTAAATGTGGCTTATAAACTCAATAAAAAATGGAGTGTGAAAACAGGTCTTTTTAAGAGAAATCTCGCTTATAAAACAGCTGATGTTGGTGTTGTTTTTCAGGTTATTACGAATAACAATATAGGTAAAGATAACGTTTCATTACACAGTATGAATGACTTAGGAACTTCTTCTGAAGATGTTACTTTTATAGGTGATTTAAAACAAGAACTTAAGTATATTGAAGTTCCGTTAGAAATTAAATATCACCTACTTAACAAACGGATTGGTATAAACTTAAACGGTGGTTTTAGTACCTTATTTTTAAACGGAAATAATGTACAACTTGAACGCTCTAGTACTAATTTTTCTCTTGGAAAAGCCTCAAACATAAGCAATACTAGTTATTCCTTAAATTTAGGTCTTGATACAAGTTTGCGTATTTCAGACAAATGGAATTACAGTGTTTCCCCTACGTTTAAATATCATTTAAACACTTTTACAGGTAATGATGGTGGTTTTAAACCTTATTCAATAGGATTTAATACAGGGTTGTATTATAATTTTTAATAAATACCAATGAACACAAAAAACGCATCCTAATAAAAATAGGATGCGTTTAAACTTTAGATTGCATGATTTTTACTTACCCTCCAAAATCATCAAAGCGTATATTTTCATCGGCTAGACCAAAGTCTTCACCCATTTTTTGGACAGCTTTGTTCATTAATGGTGGTCCACAGAAATACAATTCTAAATCTTCTGGATTTTCGTGTTTAGACAAGTACTGATCTATAACTACTTGGTGGATAAATCCTACAAATCCATCACCGTTAGTGTCATTAATATCTGTTTTTACTTTCCAATTATCAGCCTCAGCAGGATCAGATAAAGCAATATAGAATTTAAAATTAGGAAAATCTTTTTCTAATTCTCTAAAGTGCTCTACATAAAACAATTCTGCTTTAGAACGTCCACCGTACCAATAAGTTACTTTTCTTCCTGTTTTTAAAGTACGGAATAAATGATACAAGTGTGATCGCATTGGAGCCATTCCAGCTCCTCCACCAACATACAACATTTCTGCATCACTATCATTGATGAAAAATTCACCGTAAGGTCCAGATACAATTACTTTATCACCAGGTTTTCTACTAAAGATGTATGAAGAAGCAACACCTGGATTTACATCCATCCAACCACCTTTTTCTCTATCGAATGGTGGTGTTGCAATACGTACATTTAACATGATACGTCTTCCTTCAGCAGGATAAGACGCCATAGAATAAGCACGTTCTACGTCTTCACTGTTTTTCATTACTAAAGGCCAAAGCTTAAATTTATCCCAATCTCCTTTAAATTTATTTGGTTCTCCAGGGTGTTCTTCTGGATGAGCGGTAATATCCATTTCTGTATATTTAACCTCAGTATTTGGAATTTCAATTTGAATGTAACCACCAGCTTTATAGTCCATATCTTCTGGTAATTCTACAATAAATTCTTTAATAAAAGTAGCTACGTTATAATTAGAGACAACGGTTGCTTCCCATTTTTTAATTCCGAATATTTCTTCTGGAATAGAAATTTCCATATCTTGTTTTACCTTAACTTGGCAACCTAAACGTGCTCCTGCAGCCAATTCTTTACGTGTAAAGTTTGGAATTTCGGTTGGTAAAGGTTCTCCTCCTCCAGAATGCACATGACATTCACATTGCAAACAGGTTCCACCACCACCACAAGCAGATGGTAAAAATATTTTTTCGTTACCTAAAGTACTTAATAAAGTTCCACCAGAATCTACTTCGATTGTTTTTTCTCCATTGATGGTAATTTTCACTTTACCTGAAGGCATTAATTTTGCTTTTGCGAAAAGTAATATACTTACTAATAAAATAATTAGTATTAATGAAAATACGATACTTGCTACTATTGGACTCATTCTCTCTTTTTTAGATTGATAGACTTTTGGACTTATAGACGATAGACTCGTTCAATAATTCTAAAAATCTAAATCATTTATTTAATATTTTTTACACATTTAGTCTTTCAGTTTAATATCTAAAAGTCTAGTGTCTTTTTTAATTACAATTTTATTCCACCAAAACTCATAAAGGCAATTGCCATTAAACCAGTTATTATAAAGGTAATTCCTATTCCTCTTAAAGGAGCAGGTATGTTTGAATAACTTACTTTTTCTCTAATGGCAGCAATGGCAACAATGGCTAATAACCATCCAATACCAGAACCTAATCCGTAAACAAAAGATTCAGTAATATTTGCAAAGTTTTTTTGTTGCATAAATAACGAACCTCCTAAAATAGCACAGTTTACAGCAATAAGTGGTAAGAAAATACCTAATTGACTGTATAATGCAGGAGCAAAACGTTCCACAATCATTTCAACTAATTGTACCATAGATGCAATAACTGCAATAAACATAATAAAGCTTAAAAAGCTTAAATCTATGTTTGCATATTCTTGACCTAACCAAACTAAGGCTCCAGGTTTTAAGATGTACGTTTCTAATAAAAAGTTTACAGGAACGGTAATAATCAATACAAAAACCACTGCAATTCCTAATCCAGAAGCAGTTTTAACGGTTTTTGATACGGCAAGATAAGAACACATTCCTAAGAAATATGCAAATATCATGTTATCAATAAAGATACTTTTTATAAATAAATTTAGTAAATCCATAATTTTTTAAGCTTCTATTAATTTTCTATTTTTTGAACGTTGTAGCCATATTAAAACACCTAAGGCAATCAATGCCATTGGTGGCAATAACATAAATCCGTTGTTTTCATATCCGTAATGATATAAACCTGTAGATTCCATTAAAGTTTTTCCTTTATGACCAAGCACTTCATATCCAAATAATTTTCCTGAACCTAATAACTCTCTAAAGAAAGCAACTACTATTAAAATAATTGCATAACCACCTGCATTTCCAACGCCATCTAAAAACGATTTCCAAGGACCATTTGCCAATGCAAAAGCCTCTAAACGTCCCATAATAATACAGTTGGTAATAATAAGTCCAACAAAAACGGATAATTCTTTACTCACATCATATAAATATGCTTTAAGAATTAAATCTACTAAAATTACCAATCCTGCTACAATAACCAATTGAACTATAATACGAATTCTACTTGGTATCATATTTCTAATGAGTGATACAATTACATTACTTGCAACTACCACAAACATAACTCCAAGAGCCATTACAATAGCTGGTTTTAACTGAACAGTAATTGCCAATGCAGAGCAAATACCTAATACTTGTACTGTAATTGGATTATCATCATTTAACGGGTCAAATACTAATCTTCTATTTTTTTGAGAAAATAATGCTTCTTTTTCTGCCATTGTTAATTGTTTTTAAAATATGCTAAATAGCGTTGTAATCTTTCTTGTAACATATTGGTTACTCCATTAGAAGTTAGTGTTCCTCCAGAAATGGCATCAACACCATGAGTATCGCCTTGAGGTGCTCCTCCTTTAATTACTTTAACCGAAACAAATTTTGAACCTTCCATAATTTGTTTTCCTTTAAATTGATCTTCAAACCAAGATTGGTTAATTTCTGCACCTAAACCAGGTGTTTCTCCTTTATGGTCAAAAGATGCTCCAAAGATGGTGTTTTTATCATCTTTAATAGATAAATATCCCCAAATAGCATCCCATAATCCTGCTCCATATAAAGGTACAACATACATTTTTTTTCCTTCTTTTTCTACTATATATAAGGGAAATCGTTGTTCTGAAATAGGTTTTTTAATTTCATTTTTAAGATTGATGTTAAATGCTTTTACAGCAGTATCAACACTACCATCTTCTTTTATTGCCAGTTCTTGCTTTACATAATCTTTATATACTTTTCCTGATTCTTCTCTACTTAAATCTAAACCTATAGTAGATAAGATATTTTGCATTTTTTCTAATTTAATATTTGCAGCTCGTTTTTCTTTAGTTCCTTCAGAAGCAAAAGCCAAAATGGTTGCTACTAAAACCACTAAAACAATGGCAAATATAAACGTATATGCATTACTATTTTTATTCATAATTATGCTTTTTTAAGTTTTAATCTTTTCTTTCTTTTGGAAACATTTGCTTGAATAACAAAATGATCAATTAATGGTGCAAATACATTCATTAATAAAATTGCCATCATTACACCTTCTGGAAGTGTTGGATTGACTACACGAATTAGAATCGCCATAAAACCAACTAAAAAGCCATAAATCCATTTTCCTTTATTGGTTTGTGCTGAAGAAACAGGATCTGTTGCCATAAACACCATACCAAAGGCAAAACCACCAATAAGCATGTGCTCATACCAAGGAAAATTAATTAGCTGATTGGTTTCGCTTCCAACTGCATTAAATAACAATCCTATTGCAGATGCTCCTATGACTGATGACAACATAATTCGCCAACTTGCAACTCCTGTAAAGAGTAAAATGGCAGCACCAATTAATATCATTAATACAGAAGTTTCTCCAATGGATCCAGGCATATAACCCATAAACATATCAAATACGCTTAAATTTACATGATGTCCTAAAGCTAATGTACCTAAAGCAGTTTCTCCAGATAACCCATCTACTGCTGCATTGGCAACCCAAACTTTATCTCCAGACATATGACCTGTATAAGAAAACAGCGCAAAAGCACGTGCTACCAAAGCAGGATTTAAGATATTCATTCCTGTTCCACCAAAAGCTTCTTTACCTATAATTACGGCAAATACAACAGCAACGGCTAACATCCACAATGGCATATCAATTGGCATAATCATTGGAATAAGTAAACCTGTTACTAAGTATCCTTCATTCACTTCATGACCTCTAAATATGGCAAAAGCAAATTCAATTCCTAATCCTACTGCATACGAAACAATAATCATTGGTAACATTTTTAAAGCACCATAACCAAATAAGTGCATAAAACCCATATCTGCACCTTGAATTTGTGAAAAATGCTGATACCCAACATTCCACATTCCAAAGAATAATGCAGGAAGTAATGCAATTACAACCGTTATCATTAAACGCTTTAAATCGTTTCCATCACGAATATGTGCTCCTTTTTTTGTAGTGTGATTTGGTGTAAATAAAAAAGTATCTATTCCAAAAAACGCAGGAGCATATTTCTCATATTTTCCACCTTTTTCAAAAAGTGGCTTTACTTTATCTAATTTTTTTCTTAAAAATTTCATTGTATCTCTTTTTTAACTAAAGACTAAAGACAAATGTCCAAAGACTAATTTATCCAACTTCTTCAATCATTAAATCCAATCCTTTTCTAATAATTTCTTGTGCTTCAATTTTAGAAGTACAGATATAATCTACCAATGCAAAATCTTCTGGAGCTACTTCGTAAATTCCAAGATTTTCCATTTTTTCAATATCTCCAAGCATGGTTGCTTTTAACAATTGCATAGGATACACATCAATTGGCATTACTTTTTCCATTTCACCAGTTACCACAAAGGCTCTTTCTTCACCATTAAAATTGGTATTTAAAGTATATTCTTTGTTTGATAAAAAGGATAAAGAGGTACGAGCAACAGAATGAATAGCGTTGTCTTTAAAAGGCATCCATCCTAAGAAGCGATATTGATTTCCCTCAGGTAATACCGTAATCTCATTAGTATAAAAACTTACACTATCGTTTAATTTTACTGCTTTTCCTGTTAATGGATTACCGTCAATAATTCTAACATTATCATTGGTTAATTCGTCTTTTACAAAAGTTTCTAAACTATTTCCTACCTTAACGGAATAGTATTTTGGATTTTTCAACTCAGAACCAGCCAAAGCAACTACACGAGTAAAATCAGCTTTTCCTGTTAAAAATAAATTTCCAATAATAGCTACATCTTGAGGTTTGATAGTCCAAACTCTATCACCAGTATTTATTGGATCTACTTTAGCTATTTGCACACCTACATTTCCAGCAGGATGTTTACCAGTTACGTTGTGTAAAGAAACTCCTTTTACATCATTTAAAAAGGATTTTCCTTGCACAGATAAATGTACTTTTCCTTGAGTTAATTTAGTTAAGGCGTCAATTCCTGCTTGAAATGCCTCTTCTTTACCTTGCAAAGCAAAAATAACATCAGCAGCTAATGGTGCAGTATCAAAACCTGAAACAAAAATTGCTTTTGGTTCATCAGCTGGATTAGCTAAAGTATCATAAGGTCTTTGATTTACAAAAGCCCAACAACCACTTTCTAACAAGGCTTGTTTTACTTGAATTCCTGTAAGATTACTTGGTGTTTTTTTACCAAAATCTTTAAAGGCATCTTGACTATCAGCTTGGATAGCAATGGCTAAAATTTTACGTTTTGCTCCTCTAAGAATGTCTTTTATTTCTCCACTTACAGGCGAAACAAATTTCATATCTTCATTAGATTTATCATAGAATACAGTATCTCCTGCCAAAACTTTATCGCCTACTTTTACTGTAAGTTTAGGTTTAATTCTGCTAAAATCAGTTGGATAAATAGTAAAAATTTTAGAACGAGTTGCAGTTGCTAATTCCTTAGAAGCTGTTCCTTTTAGCTTAATAGTTAAGCCTTTTTTAATTTTTATGTCTGTTGACATATTTTTTACAATTTAAGTTTAATACTCTTAATTATTCGAGTTGCAAAATTATTAAAAATTGATATAGTATGATGCAATTATTACATTTTTTTTAAAATATGATATTTATCAGTTTTATTTATACTCGTTCTAAATAAAAAAAGTTGATTAACAACAATATACCAAATAAGTAATCGTTATTAAACAATCTAAATACATTTCAATAAATAAATTTGTATTTTTACGGTATAATAATTGTAAAATAGTGTTTAAAAACAATTCAGTTTATGTATAAAAATAGTCTTACTATTCTCATTTTATTTGTAACTTCTTTACTATTTGCTCAAAATGATGTGGAAGTACTTACACCAACCAATATAAAATCGGTTGTATTACACGGTCAAAAAGCCAATAATTTTGAGCCAATTATCCGTTTAGGAGAAACTTTATTTTTTAGTTTTGATGATTTAGATGGTGATGAAAAAGAATACACCTACAAATTAACGCATTGCACAGCCAATTGGGAAGTTTCAGATATTAGCTCCACAGATTATTCTGACGGTTTTACCGAAGATACCATACGAGATTATGAAAACTCTTTCAATACCTATCAAAATTATACACATTATGAGTTAAAATTGCCAAACCAAAATATGCGGATAAAAATTAGTGGCAATTACTTAATATCTGTCTTAGATGAAGATGGTGAAACCGTTTTTACAAGACGTTTTATGGTATATCAACAAAAAGTAGATGTTGGTGTAAGCATCCATAAAGCGAGAAAAATAGCAGACATTACAAGTAAACAAAATGTAGAATTAGTAATTAATTATCCTAATTTAAGAATTAACAATCCTAGTGAAGAAATTCAAGTTAGCCTATATCAAAACAACGATTGGAACAATGTAATTACACATTTAAAACCACAATATTTTAGAGGCACACAACTTTTATATAAATATGGTGATGAAACTACTTTTTTTGGAGGAAATGAATTTTTATATTTTGATACTAAAGATTATCGTACTGCAACTAATAATATTCGTAGGGTTGAACTAAAAGATATTTATGAAACTAGACTGTATGTTGATGAATCTAGACTAAATAAATCATATACTTACAATCCAGATATTAACGGAAATTACCTCATACGAACCGTAAATACAGAAAACCCTAAAGTTGAAGCAGATTATACAAAAGTGCATTTTATTTATAAAACCAATAAAGAAAATGAAAATGCTAATTTTTACGTTTATGGAGCATTTAATAATTGGGAATTTAACGAAGAAAATAAGCTAAAGCACACTACACAAGATTATTATGAAACAGATATTTTACTAAAACAAGGTTTTTATAATTACAATTACGTAAGCTTAAATGAAAATAACGCTATTGATAATACCATTGAAGGAACTCATTTCCAAACGGAAAACAATTACACCGTTTTAGTATATTTTAAAGAATTTGGCTCAAAATATGATCAGATTATTGGTTATGGTGTTGGGAGCTCTTTAAATTTACAGAATTGATTCTATTTTAGAAAGAAATATCAATTTAATTTCAAAAGAAATATACTAAATTTCATAGCTTTTCCTCTATTTTTTAATTTCTCAAAACCCTTATCTAAAACTCCATCCTTTATAATCACTTTTACTTTCTAAACGGTTTTCAATATCATTTGGTAAAGCAGGAAAAAAATCAATTCCTGTTAGTTTTTCAATGGTATCGATAGAAGTAGTAAATTTATACAACGGTTTGTCTGAATTTTTATTTGGCATTAAAAAAGCAACGACTTTAGGTTGTTTTTTATTAGAATAATCAAAAATAATTTTATAAAACTGATTTGGTACAGCAACCTGTTCATCACCAATCTTTTTTAGTCCGTTTTTTAAAACTCCTCCAGTAATTACATATAAATTGCCATATTTTTTTGTCCAATACCTTACTTTTTGCTCTAACCTATTCCATAAACCAGCATTAAATTGATGGTTTTGAGGTGAAATATTAGAAGTGTAAAATGTATCGTTAAAAGCATCAAAAGAAAAGCGCATATCACCAGCAGGTACTAAATGTCCTTTATCATAACCTGATTTTTTGTAATTTCGGTAATTAGCAGATTTTGTTTTTACTTTTTTATCATAAATAAAATACGGACGCTTTCTATCGATATATTTAATGTGTTTTGGTGTAAGCTCATAAGCAACCCATTCTGCTTGTTCGTATTTTTCGTTATACGATAAAGTATAATACGTGTGCTTTATTATTTGATGCGTTGTTGATGTTGGCAGATAATTAAAATTTGTATCTAAAACTACATCAGTTACACCATCATTGTCTTTTTGTTGAATGGATTTTTCTTTATTTGTATTGGTTAAATACAAAAACACTGATACTAGTAAAGTAAGAATGGTATATATTATTTTTCTGTTTTTCATTTATTTTTTTTATTGGTGAAATATTGAATGTTGAAGAGTTGAAATGTTGAAGTGTGTAATTGTAAAATTGCAACTAAAATTAAAATTTTTCATTTTAAACTCTTCACTTTTCATTTCTAAGAACAATCTCCTCAAAATTAGGCAATTTTTCAATATGTTTAATAGTTTCTAAAAATTCTATTGGAGGAGCGGTTAATTTTCGCTTAGATAAATCAATCCAAGCTAAATAGGCAGAAACTGTTGCTGCAATTTCTCCTTTAGTATTATAAATATGGTGCATGATTTTAAAACGTTCCCCTTTTTTTGAAGAGGCTTCTAAAAACAATTCAACCGATAAATCTTCACCAAGGCGAATTTCTCTTCGGTAAATAATGGTATCAGAAAATAAAATAGGACCTATATTGTGTTTTTTCATTACGGCTACTCCAAAGCCATTTTGCATTAAAAATCGTAAACGAGCCTCTGCCGCAAAATCGTTATATGCTGTATGACGCATGTGATTATTCGCATCAAAATCTGACCATTTACTGTGAAAATTTATTTTATAACTCATGTTTTTTTGATTGAAAAAATTGCTCCTTTAATAGCTATCTTAAATTATATTTTTATTGGCTACAAATGTAATTAAAACTACGCAATTAATGTTTTTTATATTTAACCTTATTTTAAGCTTTCCATATTAAAAATCTTGTTACATTTGGTTTTTTATTTCAGTATGATGAAAAAACAAGA
>CAZYKN010000028.1:8269-11687 GCA_964648135.1 uncultured Flavobacteriaceae bacterium | reverse complement strand
TTAATAGTAAGTAAATCGTCTTACTTTTGATATGTATTTAGCTAAACGAATGACTTGATGTGAATAACCATATTCATTGTCATACCAAACATAAATAACAATATTTTTACCATCTTTAGTAGCAATAGTTGCTTGACTATCAAATATTGAAGGAGCAGAAGAGCCAACGATATCGCTAGAAACTAGTTCGTTACTTAGTGCGTATTTTATTTGTTCAACCAAATCACCTTCTAAAGCGTATTTTTTCATTACTGAATTTACGGTATCGACACTAGCCGTATTTTCTAATCTTAAATTTAAAATGGCAAGAGAGCCATTAGGCACAGGTACACGAATGGCATTGGATGTTAATTTTCCTTCTAAACTTGGTAAGGCTTTAGAAACTGCTTTACCAGCACCAGTTTCTGTAATGACCATATTCAATGCTGCTGCTCTACCTCTTCGGTATTTTTTGTGCATATTATCAACTAAATTTTGATCATTAGTATAAGCGTGAATAGTTTCTAAATGACCATTTTCAACACCAAAACTTTCTTCAATAACTTTAAGAACAGGTGCAATAGCATTTGTAGTACATGAGGCTGCAGAGAAAATGTTAATAGTATCTGGATTGTACTCTTTTTGATTTACACCATAAACAATATTAGGAACTCCTTTTCCTGGAGCTGTTAAAAGTACTTTGTCAATACCGTTACATTTTAGGTGTCTTGATAATGCTTCTTTGTCTCTAAACGCACCAGTATTATCAATCACTAAGGCGTTTTGTATTCCATAGTCTGTATAATCAATTTCTTCTGGTTGATTGGCTTGTATCATATAAACCGTTGTTCCGTTAATGATTAAAGCTTTTCGGTCAAAATCTGTTTGAACTGTACCTAAAAAATCACCGTGAACCGAATCGTTTCTTAAAAGAGCAGCTCTTTTTTCTAAAATAACAGGTGTTAATTCTCCACGAGTTACAATAGCACGTAAACGCATTTGTTTTCCTTTGCCTGTTTTAGTCATGAGTTCTCTTGCTACTAATCGTCCTATTCTACCAAAACCGTATAATACAATATCTTTAGGATTAAAATCTTGAGATGAATTGGCGTCTTTTAATTTATCTTTTACAAAGTCTAAAGTATTTTCAAAATTATGATCATCTAAATGATATTCATAAGCTAATTTACCAATATCTAATTTAGATGGTGGAATTTCTAATTGCAGAATAGCTCTTGAAATTTCTAAAGCATCAAAAATGGAAATTGGTTTTTGAACAAAATCACTTGCGTATTCTAATAAATTGAGGATTTCACTTACGTTTCGGTCAATAAGTTGATTTCTAAAGAGAATTAATTCGGTTGATTTATCAAACCATAAATCCGAAATATTTTTAATAAATTCTACCGTAGCTCTTCTACGATCTGCTTGAAAAGATAATTCTTTTTCGTAATTGTGTTGTGTTGACATTATAATGTGTTTTTAATGTGATGCAAATTTAACGAAATCGATTTCGTATCAATACAAATCACAAAAAAATGTTTATTTGTTTTCAACAAGATTTTAACAAAAAACCTCGATATATTTGTGAAGGTTCTACTGCAAATTTAGTGGATAAGAAAATTTATTTATTACTCTAAAAACATAAGACATCTCACTTTGTCACTCAGCGGACGTAGGACGAAGAGTTTATTTTAATATACGTGTATTTTAGACTCTTCGCTACGCTCTGAGTGACAAATCAAAGGTTTAGAGTAATAAAGTTTATGTTTAAATATAATATATTTCATCCACTGAATTTGCAGTAGAACCTTTTGATATATCAAGGTTTATTTTATTCAAAAAACAACAATTTATTTATCTAAAAATATAACGTTCTGTTTCACCTTTTAAATTTATCATTTCTAAACGAACAGGATAACGACCGTAATATTGAGAAATTACTTTTTCAACATCTTCAGCTGTATTTACTGCAATTCCATTAACACTTGTAATAATGAAACCTTCTTTTACTCCAAATTTCTTAAGTTCTTCATTGTCTATATCGCTAATTTTAACACCGTTACTAAGATTATTTTCTTCTAATTCTTGTACAGATAAATCAATTAACTTAAAACCTAATTTTGATTTTGTTAATGCTTTTTCATCTAAAGTAACTTTAAAACTTCTTTCAGTATTATTGCGGAGTACTGTTACAGTTACCGTTTCATTAGGTTCTTTTGAACGTAAAAATCCAGCTAAATCTGCATAAGAAGTTATTTTTATATTATTAATTTTGGTTATAATATCATTTTCTAAAATTCCTGCTTTAGCTGCACCAGAACCCTTTGTTACTTTTTGAACATAAAAGCCTTCACTAATGTCAATATCTAATTTACTTGCTATTTGTCCGTTTAATTCTCCTCCTTGAATTCCAAGAACTGCTTGTTGGACTTTTCCAAATTCTAATAAGTCTTCAACTACTTTTTTTGCAATATTGCTTGGAACGGCAAAAGAATAACCAATAAATGAACCTGTTTTAGATGAAATTGCCGTGTTAATACCTATAAGCTCTCCTCTTGTGTTTACTAGTGCGCCACCGCTATTCCCTGGGTTTACAGCAGCGTCTGTTTGAATAAAACTTTCTAAATTTTGATTACCTTCTAAATCTCTTCCTTTGGCACTAATAATTCCTGCGGTAACTGTTGATGTTAAATTATACGGATTTCCAACCGCTAACACCCATTCACCAATTTTAATATTATCTGAATTTGCAAAGGTCATAAACGGCAAATCAGTTGCGTCAATTTTTACTAAGGCAATATCGTTTTTAGCATCTTTACCTATTAGTTTGGCTTTGTATATTTTTTTGTTATTTAAGGTAATTTGTAATTCGGTTGCTCCTTTTACCACATGATTATTGGTAACAATATAACCATCTGAAGAAATAATTACTCCAGAGCCAGTACCAACTTGTGCGTATTGTTTTGCACCATAACCTTTTCCGTAAAATATTTCTGCATACGGATCTCTAACGGTTTTAACCGAAGTGTTTTTAACGTGAACAACAGCATCAACACTTTCTTTTGCCGCTTTTGTAAAATCTAAACTGTTCTCAGGAGTATATGTTGCACCAACAGTATTACTAGTTTGCACAATAGATGGTTTTACTTGTTCTGTACTTTTAATAGCGATAGTATTTTCTTTTTGAAAAAACACTAGATAACTACCTAAAGTAATCATTCCTCCTAAAATAGAAACACTTAATAAACTGACTAATTTTTTCATTTTTTATAATTTTAATTGATACATTTTTTGGTATTAGAACTTAAATAAATAGCTGAATTAGTACAACCTTCTCCTAATACAACTCAAAAATATAAAAATAGTATCTTCATAAAAAATCATTAACGCAATTTTAACGAGGTTTAACATTTTTTAACAGTAGGATGTAACTTAT
>CAZYKN010000028.1:2520-8169 GCA_964648135.1 uncultured Flavobacteriaceae bacterium | reverse complement strand
AAGGACAGATACAATCTTTTTCACTCACAACTTAGCGTCTTTGCGTCTTTGCGAGAGAAACATCACACTTTCCATTTCAACTTTGCGTCTTTGCGAGAAAAACAAGGATTATATTAAAATAGCCGTATTATTACGGACTTCATCTATAATAAATGTGCTGTGTGTACTGCTTATATGCTCTAATGTAGTCAATTTAAAATTGATGAATTTACGGTACGATTTCATGTTTTCAACCGTTATTTTAAGTAGGTAATCATAATCACCACTTATATTATAACACTCTATTACTTCGTTGAATTGTAATACCTCTTTTTCAAATTTTTCAATAAATGAGTGATGATGCTGAATTAATTTAACTTGGCAAAATACCATAAAATTACGATCTATTTTTTCTCTATCAACAATAGCAACATAGTTTTTAACAATCCCTTTTTTTTCTAATTTCTTTATTCGCTCATATATTGCGGTTACCGAAAGGTGTAAGTCGTTTGCTATCTTTTTAGTTGTTATTTTACTGTCTTTTTGTAAAATATTAATCAGTTTTTTGTCGATATCATCAAGTTTCATATTGTAAAAATATCAAAAAAAAACTTAATACATGATTTTTTTTGTATAAAAAACTATAAAAATGCAATTTTAATTTAAAATATACTATATTTTTAGATATTTGTTGGTATTTATTCTATTGTGTTGTAGTTTTGGGTAAATTTTAAAATAAAAAACCATGTCAAACAAACCAGCAAACAACATACAAGATTTTCAAGTTTTTGGAGAATTTGGAGGAGTAAATCCTTCTATTTCAGATTCAGCTACTTTTACTTTTTTAGCAGCCAAAACAATGCACGATACTTTTGAAGGAAACACAGAAGGATGCTACTTATATTCAAGACATACTTCGCCAAGTAATTTGAATTTATCTAATGCACTTGCAGCCATGGAAGGTACAGAAAGTGCTAATGTTTCTGGTTCTGGAATGGGAGCAATTTCTAGTGTAATTTTACAAATATGTGGTGCAGGAGATCACATTGTTTCTAGTAGAACTATTTATGGAGGCTCGTATGCTTTTATGAAAAATTATCTTCCTAAATTAAATATTAATACTTCCTTTGTAGATGTTACTTCTTTAGAAAAAATAGAAGCAGCTATTACCAAAGATACAAAAATGATATATTGTGAAGCAATTAGCAATCCGCTTTTAGAAATTGCAAATATTCCAGAAATGGCTAAAATTGCTAAAAAGCACAATGTTTTATTGGTTGTAGATAATACTTTTTCGCCTTTAGTAATTTCATCTAGTAAATTAGGCGCAGATATTACCATTCATAGTTTAACGAAGTTTATTAACGGAACAAATGATACTGTTGGAGGAGCGTATTGTACTTCTGAAAAATTTGTAACCGATTCTAAAAGTGTTATTGACGGAGCTGCTATGTTGCTTGGTCCTGTTATGGATAGTTTTAGGTCAGCTAGTATTTTAAAAAATATGCGAACACTTCATTTACGTATGAAAAAGCATAGTGAAAATGCACTTTATATCTCAGAACAATTAGAAAAAGAGGGTGTTAAAGTGGTTTATCCAGGTTTAAAATCACATAAAGATCATCAATTAATGAACTCTATGTATAATGAAGAATTTGGTTATGGAGGAATGCTTACTATCGATGCAGGAAATTTAAAGACTGCAAATAAATTAATGGAATTAATGCAAGAAAAAGGTGTTGGTTTTCTGGCAGTTAGTTTAGGTTTTTATAAAACATTGTTTAATGCTCCAGGTACGGGAACATCAAGTGAAGTACCAGAAGAAGAACAAGCTGCAATGGGACTTAGTGATGGTTTAATTCGGTTTTCAATGGGATTGGATGATGATATTGAACGAACTTACAGTTTGATAAAGTTATGTTTAAAAGAGGTTGGTATGATATAATTCTTTTTTACATTATCATTAGCTAAGATTGTATATTGCACATTTAGTAGTGCATTTTTTCACTATAATTGCTAATTTAGTAGTGCGTTTTTGTATATTTGCAATATAAAAATTTAATTTAATGAGAATACTTTATCAGAAATATGAAATTTTATTGCAAAATACGCCTACTAAGTTTAAGCGATATTTATATAAAAAAGTATCTTGGAATAGTAAGATGATTGGGATTATTGGTGCTCGTGGTGTTGGTAAAACGACAATGATACTTCAGTACCTAAAAGAAAATACAGATAGTAAAAAAGCTTTATATGTCTCTGCGGATGATATTTATTTTAGTAAAAATACGCTTGTTGATTTAGCCGATGATTTTTATAAAAATGCGGGTAAATATTTATTTATTGATGAAATTCATAAATATGAAGATTGGTCTAGAGAGTTAAAAAATATTTATGATTCATTTCCAGATTTAAAAGTGGTTTTTACTGGTTCTTCAATTCTTGATATACTAAAAGGCTCGGCAGATTTAAGTCGTAGAGCTATAATTTATAAATTGCAAGGATTGTCATTTAGAGAATATTTGAATTTTTTCCATCATTATAAAATTGAGCCTTATTCGTTAAAACAAATAATAAATAATGAGGTAAAATTAAAAGATATAAAACATCCACTTCCCTTATTTAAAGATTATTTGCATAGAGGCTACTATCCTTTTGGGTTTGAAAGTGAAGTGAATTTACGTTTGAGCCAAATAATAATTCAAACATTAGAAACAGATATTCCACAATATGCAAATTTGAATTTAGGAACAAGCCGTAAACTAAGACGATTGCTTTCCATTATTGCAGAAAGTGTACCGTTTAAACCTAATTTTTCTAAAATAGCAAAAATAATTAATGTGAGTAGAAATTCATTAGAAGATTATTTTTTGTTTATGGAAAGAGTAGGGCTTATAGGACAATTAAGAAATGAAACAAATGGTATTCGTGGATTAGGAAAAGTTGATAAAGTGTTCTTAGATAATACTAATTTTATTTTCAACTTGGTTGGAGAAAATGCAGATATTGGTAATCTACGAGAAACATTTTTCTTTAATCAAATGCGAGTTAAAAATGATGTAATATCATCAAAAAAAGCTGATTTTTTGATTGGTAATTATACTTTTGAAGTTGGAGGAAAAAACAAACAACAAAAACAAATTGAAAAAGATGGTAAATCATTTGTTGTAAAAGATGAAATTGAATTTGGTTACCGCAATGTAATCCCACTTTGGACTTTTGGATTAAATTATTGAATTATTATATTTAGGATTTAAGGTAGTATTAAAATATCTTAATTTTCAGACCTCACAGGTTTTTAAAACCTGTGAGGTCTTTTTGGTATTAATTATTTTACATACTTCGTTTTTTTCATAAAATTCATAACAACAAAACCTAAGAAAAAGAAAATCGCCAAAACTAAAACAGAAGAACGCATAGATTTTGTTAAAGACATCACTAAACCAAAGGTTAAAGTACCAATAACAATGGCTATTTTTTCAGTAACATCATAGAAACTAAAGTAGGTTGCATTATCATAAGTGTCTTCTGGTATGAGCTTAGAATAAGTAGAACGAGCCAAAGTTTGTGTTGCTCCAAGTACCAAGCCTAAAACACCACCAAGGCCGTAAAAGTATAAATCAACATTTGGACTTTTACCAGGAAGCAAGTAAGCTCCAAAAGAAACTAAAATCCAAATTAAAATAGTAATTTTTAATGTTTTAATATTTCCAATTTTTTTAGAAATTCTTGAAAATAACATTGCTCCAACAATAGCAACCAATTGAATTAATAAGATGGTGATAATTAAATTCATTGTTGGTAAACCTAACTCCTCATCACCAAATTTACCAGCAAGAACAATAATAGTTTGAATACCTGCGCTAATTAAGAAAAATGCCCATAAAAAGATATAAATGGTTGGGTGTTGTTTTATTTCTTTAAAAACTTTTCTTAATTCTCTAAATCCTTTAAAAATAAAATCCTTTTTTGGTTTACGTTTAAAAGAATTGCTTGGCAAATAATAAAAAGTATATTGTGCAAAACCAATCCACCATATACCTACAAGTACAAAGGCATATTGAAAAACTTTGATTGGTGGTTTTTCGCCTTCCGCTAAAGCGTGATCAATAAATCCGTACCAATTTGGGAACATAATCATCGTTAAAATAAAAACCAATAAAATAACAGAACCTATATAACCGTGGATAAAACCTTTTGCACTTACACTGTCTTGTTGTTCTGGATGTGCTACTTCAGTTAAATAGGCATTATAAAACACAAGAGAACCCCAAAAACCTATACTTGCAAGAATTGAAAATGTGATTCCAACCCAAAGCCTATCAATACTATTAAAAAAATATAAAGACATAACAGAAAAAGAACCTAAAAAACAGAAAAACTGCATAAAGCGTTTTTTATTTCCCATATAATCAGCAATACTTGATAGAATAGGAGAAATAAAAGCAACAATTAAAAATGAAAACGAAAGTGTATAAGAATATAAAACGGTATTGTTCCATTCTGTGCCAAAAAAAGTTACCATAGCATCTTTTCCGCCTGTAATCATTCCATAAAACAATGGAAAAACCGCTGTTGTAATCACCAATGGATAAACGGAATTTGCCCAATCATAAAAAGCCCAAGCACTAATTAATTTTTTATCTCCTTTTTTTAACATAATTGAATTGTTGGTTATTAAAAAACCCGTTTCATTTTTTTTGAAACGGGTTACAATATACTACTTTTTTATAATTTATATCTATTTGCTATTACTTCTTTCTAGCTTGAGCATTATATTTTTTAGCGTAAACTCTTGCTTTTGGTAAAAATGCAGTTAGGTCTTGAATACGTCTTTCGTGAGAAGGGTGAGTACTCATAAATTCTGGTGGTTGTTGTCCTCCCATAGCACTCATTCTAACCCATACTTTGGCAGCTTCTTCACCATCATAACCTGCCATTAACATAAATACTAATCCTAATCTATCTGCTTCGCTTTCATGTGTTCTACTAAATTTAAGCATTCCTAATTGTGTTCCAATTCCAAAAGCTTGTAAGAACATTTGTTGTTTTGCAGGGTCTTTTGAAACTGCTCCCGAAGCTAACATTGCTCCTAAACTTAAACCTTGTGCAATTGCTCCTTGTGACATACGTTCTTGACCATGTTTAGCAAAAGCATGTGCAATTTCATGACCCATTATGGCTGCAATTCCGTTTTCATTTTTGGCAATAGGAAGAATTCCTGTATAAAAAACCACTTTTCCTCCAGGCATACACCACGCATTAACTGTTTTATCTTCTACTAAGTTAAATTCCCATCTGTAATTGTTGGCTTCACTTTCCATTCCGTTAGCACGCATATAACGATCTACCGCTTTAGAAATTCTAGAACCAACTTCTTTTATTTCAGCTGTTTTAGCAGCATCTTTTGATAGTTTGTGTTGTGCTAAAAAACCTGTATATTGAGCAAAACTTGTTGGTAAAACCTGTGCATCACTTACAAAATTTACTCTTTTTCTTCCTGTGATAGGTACGGTACTACAATTATACAGAAGTACACTCATAATGGCAATTGCTAAAAATTGCTTGTTCAAAATTTTTTTAATTGTTGTTTTCATTTTCATATATTTAATTGTTGTTCTTTTTCTTCTTTATATTATTTGATAAAATTACAATAATAATACCAATTTT
>CAZYKN010000028.1:0-2420 GCA_964648135.1 uncultured Flavobacteriaceae bacterium | reverse complement strand
TCATCATTTAACTTTTCTAAACATAAAATAAAATCCTACCAATATCATTGGTATAGATAATAACTGACCTGTATTCAAAATTCCAACCCAATCTTCTCTTGATTCGACTTGTGCTTCTTTAAAAAATTCAATAACTAACCTAACAGACCAAAGTAAAACCATAAATAATCCAAAGATATAACCTGGTTTGTCTTTTTTGTCTGTTTTCCAATAAACACTCCACAATATTACAAAAATTATAGCATAGCTTAATGATTCAAAAATTTGTGTTGGATATCTAAAAGGAACATTGGCTAAATATTCTTTAAAACGTGGACTATTTTGTATTAAATCAAATGCTTTATCTGGATCTTTTACTTTAGTGATACGCATGACTTCGTACTTAGAATATTTATCTCTTATAAATTGAAATCCAATAGGTGAGTTAGTAATTTTACCAACAATTTCTGAATTCATTAAGTTTCCTATTCTTACAAATACTGCTCCACTTGCAACAGGAATTACAATTCTATCTAAAATCCATATCCATGATTTATAGGTGTATTTTCTAGTGTAAATATACATTCCCAATATAATACCAATAGCTGCTCCATGACTTGCTAAGCCTCTAAAACCAATAAATTCCCAGCTTCCGTTAATCTCTTTTATGGGTAATAAAATTTCAATAAGATGTTGGCTGTAATAATCCCAACTATAAAAAAAGACTTCACCTAATCGAGCACCTAAAATGGTTGCAACAACTACATACATAAACAAGCTTTCTACATGTTCTTCGTTAACGCCTTCATTGCGATAAATTTTCTTTAATAAATAAGCGCCTAAAATAAAGGCAATAACAAACATTAATCCGTAATATCTAACTGAAAGTCCGAATAGGTTAAATATTTCAGGTGAAGGATTCCAAGTAACTGTAAGTGCAATCATTAATTATTGTGTTTTAAAATGTAAAGATATGTATTAATTTTGAATGTTGAATTTTAAATGATAAAATTAGTTTTTATAGTTTAAATATAAGGTTTAAGGAACAGGATCATAACCACTTCCTCCCCAAGGATGACAAGAAAGAATTCGTTTAATAGCCAATTTTCCACCTTTAAATAAACCGTGTTTTTTTAATGCTTCTGCCGAATAATGTGAGCAAGTAGGTTGATATCTACAACTCGATGGAGTATAGGGAGAAATTGCCGCTTGGTAAAACCTGATGAGCAATAAAAACGGATATGTAAGGAGTTTTTTTATGATTTTTTTAGCTATTATAATGTAAAAGTTGTTCCTTCTCTACTGTCTTTTAATTGGATGCCTTTTTCTTTTAATTGATCTCTAATTTCATCAGAAAGTGCATAGTTTTTGTTTTCTTTGGCTTCTTTTCTTAATTGGATAAGAAGTTCTATTACACCATTTAATTTATCGGAATTGTTATTGTTTTCTTGAGCTGATTTTAGTCCTAATACATCAAAAGTAAAGGCTTTAAGTGTAGTTGATAACTCTTTTAAATCTGTTGAAGAAACAGTTTCTTTTTTATCATTAATTAAATTGATGAATTTAACAGCTTCAAATAAATGAGCGATGAGAATAGGCGAATTAAAATCGTCATTCATTGCGTCATAACATTTTTGTTTCCATTCTTGAATATTTACGGAAGAAGTAGTTGAAGTTTCTAATTTATCTAATAAGTTAATAGCTTCCATTAATTTATGATAGCCTTTTTCTGATGCTTCTAAGGCTTTATCAGATAAATCTAAAATGCTAGAATAATGCGCTTGCATCATAAAAAAACGAGTAACACTTGGTGCATAAGCTTTAGATAAAATACTGTTGTTTCCTGTATAAATTTCTTCTGGTAAAATGGAATTTCCAGTGGATTTTGACATTTTTTTTCCGTTAAGGTTTAACATATTGGTGTGCATCCAATAATTAACAGGAGCTTGATGATTACACGCTTGGGCTTGGGCAATTTCACACTCGTGATGCGGAAATTTTAAGTCCATTCCTCCACCGTGAATATCAAATTGATTACCTAAATATTTTGTACTCATTACAGTACATTCTAAATGCCAACCAGGAAAACCAACAGACCAAGGAGAATTCCATCGTTGTATGTGTTCTGGCTCTGCTTTTTTCCATAAAGCAAAATCTTGTGGATTTTTTTTATCTGATTGTCCGTCTAATTCACGCGTGTTTTCAATGGCATCTTCAATGATACGTTTAGAGAGTATTCCGTAATTATTTGTTTCGTTATATTTTAACACGTCAAAATAAACAGAACCATTGACTTCATAAGCAAAACCAGCATCTAATATCTGTTGTACAGCTTCAATTTGTTCCACAATATGACCAGTTGCAGTTGGTTCAATACTAGGAGGAAGTAAGTTGTATTGTTTAGAAATTTCATGAAAATCTACGGTGTATTTTTGTACGAT
>CAZYKN010000027.1:6803-11704 GCA_964648135.1 uncultured Flavobacteriaceae bacterium | reverse complement strand
CGCTCCTTAATACCATCTACCACAGCATAAACTACAGGTACTAAATATACGGTTAGTATTAATGATGAGGTTAGTCCTCTAATAATCCACGCTAAGGCATTTTTCCATTCGCTACCAGAACCTTTAGCAAGTGCAATAGATAATTCTGAGTTAAAGATTAATTTACATATAGCACGCTTATTTTACAAAAAGGTTAATATTACTTCATTTTAAGTTTTCATTTTAAAACAGTGTTTGGTCTATTTTTGTGATTATTAATAATAAATCGAATTAACTAAACAAAAATGAAAAAATTTAACAACATTATTGTATTATTAGCAATCTTTTTTACGTCAAATTTAATGGCGCAAAACACAGGTTCTGTAAAAGGAGTACTATATGATTCTGGTATGCCTTTACCAGGAGCAACAGTACTTATTAAAGGAATAGATAAAGGCACAACATCTGATTTTGATGGAGTATTTAAAATCTCAAACTTAGAAAAGAAAGATTACATATTAAGTATCTCTTTTGTAGGATACAAAGATAAAGAGATACCGTTTTCTATTAAAAATTCAACAATAGTTGATTTAGGAAAAATTATAATTGATGCTTCGGCAGAGTCATTAGATGAAGTTGTTGTAACAGCTTTAGGTATAAAAAAAGAAGAGAAGTCATTAGGATATTCGGTTACTAATATAAAAGGTAAAGAATTTAATGAGGCTAAAGAAACGAATATTGTTAATTCTCTTAATGGTAAAATAGCAGGAGTTCAAATTACAAATGGTTCTACTGGTGTTGGATCAACTTCTAGAATTATTATTAGAGGTGAAGCGTCTTTAACTTCAGGTAATAACCAACCTTTATTTGTTGTTGATGGTATTCCTATTGACAATAACACCACTTTAAATGGTGGTGAAAATACAGGAGGAAGTAGCGGTATGCAAGAAATAGATTATGGTAATGGAGCTGCAGATATTAATCCAGACGATATAGAGAGTATTAGCGTTTTAAAAGGTGCAAATGCAGCAGCTTTATATGGTTCTAGAGGTGCAAATGGAGTGGTTTTAATTACTACTAAATCAGGTAGTAGAAATGGAAAAAAAGTAACTGTTTCTTTAAATATAGGAACAACATTTGAATCTGTTTTAAGATTGCCAAAGTATCAAAATAAGTATGGTCAAGGTTGGGCTGGAGATTTTGAATATGTTGATGGATTGAATAATAGCTTAGGTTCTAATGACCAAGAAGATGTGTCTTGGGGACCAGTTGCAAGCGGACAAATGATAACACAATTTGATAGTCCTGCTGCTAACGGATTAAGAGCAGGAGATATTTTTGCAAGAGGTTGGGTTAGAAATGCTGATGGTAGTATTAGTGACCCGTCTGTTGTTCCAAATGATTTAACAGCAACTCCTTTTAATACTTATGAAAACAACGTAAAAGATTTCTTTAAAGTAGGAAATACAAATACAATCAATGCTTCTGTAGGTCTTAATAATGAAAATAGTAACTTTTTATTTAGTGCAGGTTTAATGAAAAATAAAGGAATTATTCCTAATACTGATTTAAAAAGAAACTCTTTTCGCTTAAATGGAAATGTAGATATTACAGAAAAATTAAAATTATCTTCAGGTATTAATTATATCAATTCTAATAGTGGAAACAGATCAAGTTCAGGGTATGGTTCTGAAAACGCAATGTATATGTTTACTTGGTATGGAAGAACAGTAAATACGGAGTCTCTTAAAGAGTATTGGCAAAGAGGTTATGAAGGTTTAGAACAATTTAATTATAATTATGCTTGGCATGATAACCCGTATTTTACGTTAAATGAAAACACAAATGCTTTTGATAAAAATAGAGTGTTAGGAAACGTTAAATTAGCATATAGTATTACCGATGATTTACAAGTAAAATTCAAATCAGGTATGGATTATTATATTGATGATAGACAATCTAAAAGAGCTTTTAGTACACAGCGTTTTTTACAAGGTGGTTATAGAGAAGATCAAGTAAAATTTAAAGAAATTAATACCGATGTTTTACTATCATATAATAAAGAAATAAAAAAATGGAATGTAGGAGTTAATCTTGGAGGAAATAAAATGCACCAAGAAAGAAGTTTCTTATCAAATAGCTCTAGCAGACTAGTTCTTCCTAATATATATAATTTAGGAAACTCTGCTTTACCGTTAATCACGCAACAAAATAGAAATAATAAAGAAATAAACAGTATTTACGGTACGTTTAGTGTTGGGTACGATAATAAACTGTTTTTAGATGTTACAGGACGAAATGATTGGTCTTCTACACTACCAAAAGATAATAATTCATACTTCTATCCTTCTGTATCTTTAAGTGCAGTTGTATCTGATATGATAGATTTACCAGAAGCAATTAGTTTTTTCAAATTAAGAGGTTCATACGCTCAAGTAGGTAATGATACATCTCCGTATAATTTACAAACAACCTATCAATACCAAACTCCGTATTTTGGAGATAGAACTTTAAGTAGATCTGACATCCTATTAAATGAAAATTTAAAACCAGAAATGATTACTTCTTTTGAAGTTGGTACAGATATAAGATTGTTTAAGGGTTTAGCTAATTTAGATTTTACATATTACAAATCGGTATCAGAAGATCAAATTATGGTTGTTCCAATATCTAACGCTGTTTCTTATACTGGTCAAGTAATTAATGCTGGTAAAATAAGTAATAAAGGGTATGAAGCTTTATTAACTTTAAAACCTATACGTAAAGATAATTTTAGTTGGACATCAAGTTTTAATTTCTCTAAAAATATTGGAGAAGTAGTTGAATTACCTGAAGGAATTGATGTACTTACTACATCTTACGCTTCAGTTTATGCTTCAGAAGGTTCTAAAGTGTTCATTCAAGCTCGTAAAGGAGAGCGTTTAGGAAATATGTATGGTAGAAAATTTAAAAGATATAACGGGAAAATTATCTATGAAAACGGAAAACCTGTTATAAATGATGAATTACAGTTATTAGGAAATTACAATCCTGATTTCTCACTTGGATTCCAAAATTCATTCAAATACAAAAGCATAGATTTTTCATTCTTATTTGATTGGAAACAAGGAGGTACAATCATATCAAGAACTCAACAAATTGCTAGTTATGCAGGTAATTTAGCAGGTACAGAAGAAAGAAACGATTATCAAGATATTGTTCCTGACGGTGTAAAATTAGTTGGAGGACAATATGTACCATTAACACAAACTGATGCTATTGGATGGTGGGATTACTATAAACCATTATATAACAGAGGAAACCAACAAGAAACAGGAATTGTTGATGCTACCTACGTAAAATTAAGAGAAGTAAAAATAGGATATAATTTTCCTAAAAAAGTAGCAAACCAAATAGGAATGGAAAATTTTAGAATTGCTTTTGTAGGGAGAAATTTAGGCTTATGGACGCCAGATTCTAACCAACATTTTGACCCTGAAACATTAGCGCTTCAAGGGGCAAATATTGTTCCTGGTATTGAAGATGTTTCTTATCCTTCTTCAAAAAGTTATGGGCTAAATCTCTTATTTAAATTTTAATTAAAAAAATAATCATAAATAATATACAAATTATGAAAACAATAAAAATATTAAGTCTTTTGGCAATAACTTTTATATTAACACTAACATCTTGCGATGATTTTGGAGATATAAATGATAATCCCGATGCACCAACTACTGTTGAGCCAAGTTTTATACTAACAAATGCCATATATAGAATTGGGGATCAAACCGCCGTTAATGGTTTTTCTTATAATGGAGCAATAATGCAATATTTTGGAATGTTTGATTTTAATGATGTAGATCATTTTAAATTAAATACCAATAGTGCAGTTTGGGTAAATAATTATAAATATATAGGTGATTTAAATGATGTAATTAATTCGGATAAATCAACAGAATCTATGGTTGCTGTTGCTAAAGTTTTAAAAGCTTATTTAGGAGCACAATTAACAGATTTGTATGGACATGTGCCTTTCTTTGAAGCAGGTAATAAAAATATTTTAACACCTAAATATGATAGTCAAGAAGATATATATACAGCAGAAAATGGTGTGTTAGACTTATTAGAACAAGCAAAAACAACTTTAGAAACAGATATGAGTGTTCTTTCTGGAGATATTTTATTTCACGGTGATAAAACTAAATGGGTAAAATTTATTAATGTTTTAAAACTAAAATATTTACTAAGAATAAGTGATGTGTATCCTGCATCAGCAACTAAAATTCAAGAAATAGTTACTGAAAACAACCTGTTTACAAGTAATAATGATAATGCTACTTTAGCATATGGAGGAGAACCAAACAACTGGTATTTATCAAAAGTAAGAGAAGGTGATTTTGCATTATTAGTAATCACAACAAGTGTACTTGATATGTTAGATAACAGAACTGACCCTAGAAAACCATATTATTATAAAGCAAATTCAAATGGAGATTACATTGGTATTACCCCAGGTTCTAATGATAGAACAGGTAATTATACAAATGTTAGTGATACATATAGAGCAGCAGACATCGTGAAAATGATTTTCACAACATATTCTGAACAAGAATTTATTTTAGCAGAAGCGGCTTTAAAAGGATATATTAATAATGCTACGGCTCAAACGCACTACAATAATGCAATACAAGCAAATTTTGATTATGTAAATATTACTATACCAGTAGATTATTTAACAAACCCTGCAAAAGGAAAATGGGATAATACACTTGAAAACTTAATCAATCAAAAATATTTATCAAATATATTTAATGGCTATGAAGCGTGGTTTGATTATAGAAGAACTGGTTTCCCAACATTACCTGTGCCATTAAACAATGTAAACTCAGATGTTTTTCCTATCCGATTTAAGTATCCAACAGAAGAATCTTTTACCAATG
>CAZYKN010000027.1:0-6703 GCA_964648135.1 uncultured Flavobacteriaceae bacterium | reverse complement strand
AATAATATATGAAAATTTATAAAATAACAATAGTAGTATTCGCATTAATCCTTTCTTTAACATCTTGTGAAGAAAAAAAAGTAGCTAAAAAAGAAACTAAAGAAGTAGCAAAAATTGAAAAACCTGCACTTACAGTTAAATCTACAGAAAATAAAATAATAAGAGAAAGCCATAGAGGAGAAAGTCTTAATTTCCCAGAGAACACAATGGCAGCTTATAAAGAAGCCGTAAGATTAGGAACTGATAGAATAGAACTTGATGTAAATATTACAGCTGATGGCGTTTTGGTTATTATGCACGATAAAACATTAGACAGAACAACAAACGGAAAAGGAAAAGTAACAGAAACTAAATATGCTGTTATTGAAAAGTTAGAAGCAGGTTCTTGGAAAGATGCTAAATTTAAAAACGAACACGTTCCAACACTTGAGCAAGTTTTTGAATTTGCTAAGAAAAACAATGTGATGTTAAACTTAGACCTTAAAGAAGAAGCTACAGCAATTTCTATGGCAAAATTAGCTCAAAAAATGGATATGGTTGATAACATTATTATCACAGGAAAAATACCACAATCTGTAAAAGATATTCGCTCGGTAGATCCAAGTATTACAATGTTCTATGAAATAGAAAAAGAAGACGTATTAAAAGATCCTATTAAGCAAGTAAAAGATATAAGAAATGCAAATGTTCCAGGATGTTTACTTGATTTTAAAGGACTTTCAGCAACCTTTATAAAAGAATGTAAAAAACACGGAATTGCAATATCTGTTTATGGTATTGAAACTGAAAAAGATATGATAACCGTTATAAACAAAGGTGTTGATGCTGTTATGGTTGATGATGTGGCATTGCTTAATAAAGTCACTAAAAAATAATTAAAATGTTTAAAATAATTAAATTTATAGTATTCGTATTTGTTTTAAATTCTTGTAACAAACCTGTTGCTACAAAAGAAACAAAAAAAGAAGTAAAGACTATAAAAAGTAAAGAAGACAATTCTCAAAAAGTAATTCTTATAACCATTGATGGCTTACGTTGGCAAGAGCTTTTTTCAGGTGCAGACTCTTTATTAGTTGCAAATACAGACTATGTAAAAGATACCGTTACTTTAAAAAAGAAATTTTGGAAGACCAATTTTAAACAAAGACGTAAAAGTCTAATGCCTTTCTTTTGGAATACTATAGCAAATGACGGCGTTATTTACGGAAATAGGAAATTAGGAAACAAAGTAAATATCACTAACAAACACGGGTTTTCTTATCCTGGTTATAGCGAAATTCTTTGTGGTTTTGCAGATGATAAGCGTGTAAATAGTAATGATAAAAACCCAAATCCTAATGTTACCGTATTAGAATATCTAAATAATACCAATAAACTAAAAGGAGAAATAGCCGCTTTTGGAAGTTGGGATGTTTTTCCATACATAATCAATGAAAAACGAAGTGGAATTCCTGTTAATGCAGGTTTTGAACCTGTAACAGACAATCCTAATGCAACTGAAAAGATATTAAACAAGTGTCAATCAGAAACGCATAGTCCTTGGCATAATGTACGTTTAGATGTTTATACACAAAACTTTGCCTTAGAGCATTTAAAAAAGAAACATCCTAAATTATTATATGTAGCATACGGCGAAACCGATGATTTTGGTCACGATGGTCGTTATGATTTTTATTTAGAAGCAGCCAATAGAACGGATAACTTTATAAAGGAATTATGGAATTTTACACAACAAGACCCATTTTATAAAGGAAAAACAACTTTCATCATCACAACAGATCACGGAAGAGGAACACAACCATTAGAAGAATGGAAATCACACGGATATGGTCTTAAATATCACGGTAAGGAATACAATATAAAAGGTTCTGAAGAAACTTGGATTGCGCTTTTAGGTAATCAAATAAAAGCAAAAGGAGAAGATAATAGTAAAAATCAACTCTTTAATACGCAAATTGCAACTACTGTTGCAAACCTATTAGGAGAAGAATACAAGGAAGAAAAATCAGGAAAAACCTTGATAGAAAAATAAATATTTGAATTTGGTTAGTAGCTGCCTTTTTACATAGTATTAAAAATGTTTGAAGGCAGTTTTTTTTACAAAACATTATGAATTTTAAAAATATAAAACTGGTTGTTTTTGATATGGCAGGAACAACAATTAACGAACAAAACATCGTATATAAAACCTTGCAAAAAGCCATAAATAATCAAGGTTTAAACGTATCGTTAGATGATGTGCTAATTAATGGTGCTGGTAAAGAAAAACTTCAAGCTATAAAAGATATTTTAAAGCCATTACAAGATGATAATTTAAGAGAAGATTTGGCTAAAGAAATTTTTACCGATTTCCAAGAATTATTAGATGATGCTTACGAAGAATTAGAAGTAGAAACATTTGATGGAGTTTTAGATTTATTTAATCTATTACGTCAAAAAAACATAAAAATAGTATTAAATACAGGTTATAATATAGGAATTGCTACAACGCTTTTAGACAAATTAGCTTGGTATCAAGACGAAGAATATGATTTGTTAATCACAGCAAATGATGTTGAAAACTCAAGACCAAACCCTGAAATGATAGAATTAGCAAGAACGCATTTCAAAATCACAAAACCATCTCAAGTATTAAAAGCAGGAGATACTGCTGTTGATGTTTTAGAAGGAAAAAATGCTAATTGTGGAATTACTGTTGGTGTTTTATCAGGTGCTCAAACAAAAACACAATTAGAAAAAGCAAACCCCGATTTAATAGTAGATACTTTAAAAGATTTAATCCCTTATTTTAAATAAAGATGAAAAAAACAGTCGAAAATATTGATGTTATTGTAATTGGTGCAGGAACAATTGGTGCAGCAACAACGTGGCATTTAGCAAAAAGAGGATTAAAAACATTATTAATAGAGCGAAACCAAATAGGAAGTGGAAACACCTCAAAAGCGGCTTCACTTATGACAAAAGTGAGAACAAAAGAAGCACTTATACCACTAATACAAGAAACCTATAATAATATTGATGAAATAGAGAACCTAACCAACCTTACTGTTGGAAAAAGACAAGTAGGAACAGTTCATTTTGCAGCTTCTAAAGATGCTAAAATAAACTTAGATAAAATTGTTGATATTGCCAACAAACATCATATTAAAAACAGAAAAATAGAAAAAGAGGAGTTGGTAGATTTAATTCCTTGGTTAGATGCACAAACAATGCTTGAAGCCTCTTTTATGGAAGATGATGCTTTTGTAGATGCCTATGTTTTGGCTAATGTTTTTGTAGAAGCAGCAAAAAAAGAGGGTGCTTTAGTTTATCAAAATACCGAAGTACAAGAGCTTGTTTTTAAAGAAGCTGAAATTTATTCAGTAAAAACAGATAAAGGTGAAATTCTTACAAAAAATGTAGTAGATGCTGCTGGTTTATGGGCAAATGATTTATCTATGAAAAATAATATTCCTATTCCTATGGCTGCCGTTAGGAGTATTTATTGGATTACCGAAGAAAACGAAGCGTTGTTCCCAAAAACACATCCAATGGTAGTTTTACCAGACGCAATGGCTTACTCAAGACCAGAAGCTGGCGGTTTATTGTTTGGTTTAAGAGAAGAAAATAGTCCACATTTTAAATCAAATGAAATTAATAAAGAACCAAACACCGATTTTTTGGGTAATCTTGATGATAAATGGGATTTAATTGAAAAATACGGAAGCAAATTTCAAGAATTTTTCCCTGATTTTTTTAATCTAGGAATTAAAGAAGTCATTACAGGTATTTCTACTTATACGCCAGATGGTTATTATACTTTTGGAAAATTTCCAAATAAAAAAGGCTTTTATGCCGCTGCTGGTTGTGCTGGAGCTGGAGTTGCTGGTTCAGGAGGAATAGGTCGCTTAATTGCTGAAATGATAAATAAAGAAACTTTATTTACAGATGCAAGCCCTTTTCGCTTAGATAGGTTTGGAAAAATTGACCCAACATCAGCGGTATTTAGACAACGTTGTGCAGATGCTCGTTCAAAGAAAAAAGATGGAGGATAAAATGACTTTAACAGAACTTAAAAACAAATCATCTTTAATAGCATCGGCAGGTTTAGCGGCTTTTTTGCTCTATTTTTCAATGTATGCTTTTAGAAAACCTTTTGCAGTAGGTACTTTTCAAGGCTATGAACTTTGGGGAGTTAATTATAAAATTGTATTAATCATAGCGCAAGTAATCGGTTATACCTTGTCTAAATTTATAGGCATTAAAGTCATTTCCGAAGTAAAAAAAGAACGCAGACCTTGGTTAATTATTAGTTTTATACTATTAGCAGAATTGGCTTTGCTTGGTTTTGGTTTGGTAAAAGCACCGTATAATTTTATTTTCCTTTTCCTTAACGGATTACCATTAGGAATGATTTGGGGCTTGGTTTTTTCTTACCTTGAAGGGAGAAGTGTTACCGAGATTTTAGCAACTATTTTGAGTGCCAGTTTTATAATGGCTTCAGGAGTTACCAAAGCAGTTGGTAAATATTTAATGCTAAACTATTCTATAAGTGAATTTTGGATGCCGTTTTTTACAGGTTTGGTCTTTTTAATCCCTTTATTCATAGCTGTTTGGTGGTTAGAAAAAATCCCTGAACCAACAGAAGATGACAAAAAGCTTCGTAAAGAACGCCTGCCAATGACAAAGGAAGATAAAAAGAAACTTTTTTGGGGTTTGTTTCCTGGCTTAACAGCATTAATAGTAATGTATCTTTTTTTAACCGCTTTTAGAGATTATAGAGATAATTTTACAGCAGAAATTTGGATAGAAACAGGCTTTAAAAATAATGCAGCTATTTTTGCAAAAACAGAAACATATATAGCAATTATTTCATTGAGTATTTTGGCTTTATTTGTTTTTATAAAAAATAATTTAAAAGCAGTTCGTACTATGTTACTCGTTATGATTATAGGTTTGTTTTCAGTAGCGATAGCCACTTATTTATTTGAACAGTACAATGCAATATCTCCATTTGTATGGATGACCATTGTTGGCTTAGGTGCCTATATTGCTTATATTCCTTTGGGAAGTATGCTTTTTGATAGAATAATTGCATCGTTAAAGTATAAGGGAAATGCAGGATTTTTAATTTATATTGCCGATGCTATTGGTTATGTAGGAAGTATTGCTGTTTTACTCTACAAAGAATTCTTTTTTAAAGGCACATCTATACTAGAATTTTTTATTAAATTCACGTATGTAACTTTTTTCTTCGGAATTACAGGTTTAATTATAGCGTACTTTTATTTCTCAAAACTTTTTAAAGAACAAGAAAATGCAAAAATTTAATTATCATACACATACCAAATTTAGTGATGGTTCAGATATGCCAGAAACTTATATTGAAAAAGCCATAAATTTAGGTTTAACAAGTATTGGTTTTTCAGATCACGCGCCAATAAAAGGATATCCTACAAATTGGAATATGAAAATTGAAAATTTAGATAGCTATTTTATTAAACTTGGAGAATTAAAATATAAATATAAAGAAGATATTGAAGTGCTTATAGGTTTAGAAATTGATTATATTCCTAATTTAATATCTCCTAAAAGTGCTTATTTACAAAAACATAATTTAGATTTTACTATTGGTTCAGTTCATTTTTTAAATAAATTTAAAGATGGTTTGTATTGGGATTTTGAAGGTAGTAAAAAAGAAATAAAAAAAGGCATTACAGAGATATTCAACAATGATATTGAGTTACTTGTAAGAACATTTTATCAATCGGTACGAGATATGATAATAACATCACCTCCAACAATTATTGGGCATTTAGATAGGATAAAAGCTATAAATAAAGGGGAAATTTACTTTACAGAAAAAGAAAGTTGGTATATAGAAGAAATTGAGAAAACCTTAGATATTATTGCACAGACAAACTGTATTATAGAAATAAATACAAAAGGAATGTATCGTAAAGGCGATAAAGAAGCCTATCCTTCAAATTGGATATTAGAAAAAGTGTATGAAAAAGAAATACCAATCCATTTTGGAGCTGATGCACATAGCCCTAAATATTTAATCCAAAATTTTAATGAGGTTGAAACTATAGTGAAAAATATAGGTTTTGATACAGTTGCTGAGTTGAATTTTAAACAATATAGGATAATTTATTAAAAACTCACAAAAACACACCAAGTTAAAATGAAACCCAAATATTTAAAATATTTGGGTTTTTAAAAAAGGTGCATTCTTTACAAATTGTTATTATGTGTAAATTTTATGCAAAAGAAAAACACCTTATTAATTTATTTCAAAAGCATACACATACGCTTAATTAAATTTTCTCCTGTTTTAATTTTATACAGTATTACACCAACAATATGCATCACTACTGATGTTACTAAAATAAAGATAGATGCTTTGTGCATCACTTCTAAAATTTCATTAAAATGAGCTCCTGTTGGAAATGGTCCTCCAAAATCTGCTGCCATTGCGCCTGTTTGGAATATCATTATAAAACCTGTAAGTGGTGTAATGATTAAAAAAGCATAAATCAGTTTGAGAATAGTGGTAACTAATTTTTTATGTGCCTCACTATAATAAGTGATTTCTGCTGGAATGTTGTTTTTGTTCTTGCGTTTAATAACTATTCTCACAACGGTCAAAATCAGTAAAAGCATTCCTAAAATGGCGTGTTTTCGGTACTGATCCATATTAGCTTCATTAAATTCAAATTCC
>CAZYKN010000026.1:8667-11732 GCA_964648135.1 uncultured Flavobacteriaceae bacterium | reverse complement strand
TTTTTTAATTCACTTTCTATTTTAGAAGGATTAATATATTTCCCTCCAGAAGTTTTAAAAGTCTCTTTCTTTCTTCCAGTAATGTAAAGAAAACCATCTTCATCTAATCGTCCTAAATCTCCTGTTTTAAAATAACCATCAGTAAATGCGCTATCAGTTTTTATACTGTTTTTATAATAGCCAAGCATATTATTTGGACCTTTAGACAAAATTTCTCCGTCTTCAGCAATTTTTACGCTAACATTATCGATAGGTTTTCCTATAGAACCAATTCTAAGACCCAAATTATTTGGAGAGTTTACAGAAATAACGGGAGAGGTTTCAGTTAATCCATAACCATCCATTACGGGAATACCAGCTGCATTAAATATTCTAGAAAGTTTAGGTTCTAATTTAGAACTTCCACAAAAAATAACCTTTATTTGACCACCAAAAACGTCTTGCCATTTACTAAAAATAAGTTTTCTTGCACGTTTTAAGCTTTTTTCATAGCTTTTACCGTTTTGCTCATAAGGTTCATATTTATATCCTAGTTCTAAAGCCCAATTAAAGAGTTTCTTTTTAATCATTCCAAGGCTTGCTCCTTTATCAATAATTTTATCGTGTATTTTTTCTAATAACCTAGGCACAACTGTCATAATATGAGGTTTCACCTCTTTCATATTATCCGCAACGGTTTCAATACTTTCGGCAAAGTGAATTTGTATTCCGTTGTATTGATATAAATATAACATCATTCTCTCAAAAATATGGCTTACAGGCAATAAGCTTAACGCTCTAGGTTCATCATCATTAAAATTAGGAACAGCCTTTGAGCTTGCAATCATGTTACTTAAAATGTTTTCGTGGCTCAACATAACGCCTTTAGGCTTGTCTGTTGTACCAGAAGTGTATATAATAGTTGCTAAATCCGTTGGTTTTATTGATAATTTAATATAGTCTATTAATGCTTGATTTTTATATTCTTTTCCTTTGTGAATCAATTCTTCTATGCTTAGACAGTCGTTTATTTTGTCAAAGGAAAAAATCCCTTTTAAATATTTTGTATCAACTTGCTGTAATTTATCAAATAATTCTTTGTTTGCTACAAAGCAATATTTAACTTCGGCATGATTAAAAATATATTTTAAATCTATTTTACTTGTAGAATCATAAATAGGTACACTTTGTGCGCCAACTTGCATAATGGCAATATCTGTAATGTGCCATTCTGTTCTACTTCTATTGGTAATAATGGCAATTTTATCATCTTTTTTAATACCAATATGACTTAAGTATCTACTTAACAGATTTGCTTTTTCAATATATTCTTGAGTAGATGTAGGCTTCCATTCACCATTATATTTAGTAGCAAATGCAGTTTCTAATTGATTGTGTTCTAGTTGATATTGCGGAATATCAAAAAGGCGTTTTACAATATCCATCTTAAATCATGTGTTTTTCAATAAACGTTTGAAAGTCTGTCTTTTTTTCATCCATAAAACCTTCAATATAATGTTCAGCAATATCAGAACCAGCATGTTGTTCTATATTACTTACTCTAGTGTAAAATGTATTGAGCTCTTTTTTTGCTGTATCTGACACTTGTGAATAATAGCCATAAATATACTCAATTTCTCTAGTTTCCTCATTTACTTTAAAATCAAAATTAACTTGAAGCCAATAATACATTCCAGATTTGGTCATGTTTTTTAATATGGCTCTAGCTTGTTTTTTATTAAACAAGGCTTCCCAAATATGGTCATAAACTAATGTTGGAGTACTAGGGTGATTTAAAAAATCAATTTCTTTACCTATAAGTTCATCAATTTCATATTCACTAATTTCTGCAAATTCATAATTCACATATTCAATAACACCCGTTCTATCTGCTTTTATCATTAAAACATCATCCGTTAAGATGAGTTTTTCTTTGTCAATAGGTGTTGGTTTAATCATTTTATTGTTCCCTTTTTTAATATTAGTCTAACGATACAAATGTAGCTATTTATCTGTTATCCTCTATACATTTTTTCATGTAAATGATGGTATTTTTTACGAATTTCATTTCGTTTTGTTTTAAAAGTTGGTGTAAGTAGATTGTTATCTACAGACCAAACATCTTCAGCTAATTCAAAGAGTTTAATTCGTTCCCATTTACCAAAGTGCTGATTGGTTTTATCAATTTCTCGTTGAATTCTATCAATTACTTTTTTATTTGAAATAAGATCTTTTATCGTTTTTCCATAATCAATTTCTTTTCTATGACACCATTCTTTTACGAAGTCAAAATTTAATTGTATTACTGCTGTTGGCATTTTTTCTCCTTCACCAAAAACTACTGCTTGTTCAATAAATAGTGATTGCTTTAATTCATTTTCTAATAAGACAGGAGAAATATATTTTCCTCCAGACGTTTTAAAAATTTCTTTTTTTCGTCCAGTTATTTTTAAGAAGCCATCACTATCTACTTTCCCTTTATCACCTGTATGAAAATAATCTCCAGTCATAACTTCTGCGGTTTTCTTAGGGTCTTTATAATAACCCATCATTACGTTAGGTCCTTTAATTAGAATTTCATCATCATCTGCTATTTTAATTTCTACTTTATCAATAGCTTTTCCTACTGTTCCAATTTTAAAACCATGATTTTTATACTGATTAACAGTAACTACAGGAGAGGTTTCGGTAAGACCATAACCTTCCATTACATTCATACCAGCAGCGCAAAAAATACGTGCAATTCTTGGTTGCAAAGCTGCACTACCAGAAACCATAGAGTGTAAATTCCCACCTAAAGCAGCTTGCCACTTACTAAAAATTAATTTTCTAGCTAAGCCTAATTTTTTTTCATAAAGCCATCCATTTTTTCCATAAGGTTCATACTTTAAACCAACATTTACAGCCCAAAAGAATACGCTTTTTTTAATGCCCGATAATTCTGTTCCTTTAGCAATAATACCATCATAAATCTTTTCTAAAAGGCGTGGTACAACACTCATTAAATTTGGTTTCACCTCGTTAAGGTTATCTTTAATTTTCTCAATAGATTCTGCAAAATAAATGGAGGTACTACTATACACATA
>CAZYKN010000026.1:5412-8567 GCA_964648135.1 uncultured Flavobacteriaceae bacterium | reverse complement strand
TTGATTGGAAGTATCTTTTCCTAATTCATAAATAGCATCCCAATTTTTACAGCCTTTAATTTCATCAAAAGAATAAATTTCATTTAATGATTTTACCTCGTTTTTAATAGCATTTGCTTTTTCAAATAAAGTAGAATCAGATAAAAAACAATAGGTTACTTCTGCATGGTTAAAAACGTATTCATATTCTTTGGCAGAAATTGTAGGATAAATAGGTACGTTTTGTGCACCAATTTGCAAAACCGCAATATCTAATAAATTCCATTCTGTTCTATTACTACTAGAAATAACAGCAATTTTATCATTTGGTTTAACACCGAGTCGTAACAAACCTCTACTTAACTGATTTGCTTTTTCCTTAAATTCTTGCGTAGAAGTTGCCTTCCATTCTCCATTGTATTTTGTTACAAAAGCATTTTGAAGTGGATTATTTTCTAATTGAAAATCAATAAAATCAAATAAACGGGTAATTTTTTCTGACATCTGTTTGGTTTTTTAATATCGCAATTTACTAAAAAAAATAGGAAACTAAAAAATAAATATTGAAACAAAATATTAGAAAGTCATTATTTTTTAGATAACACATTAGTTATTAGCAATAAGAAGTTTTATAAGACTTTATAGACTATAATTTTTATAACTTTTAACAGACAATGTTCTGTAGTATTTTTTATCTTTGCAACTTATTCAAAAATGAAGGAATATGAAAATATCGTTAAATTGGTTAAAACAGCATTTAGAAGTTAATCAAGAGGTGGATTTTATTAGTGAACTTTTAACAGATTTAGGTTTAGAAGTTGAAGGTGTTGAGACCATAGAATCTGTAAAAGGAGGATTAAAAGGGATTGTTGTAGGCGAAGTATTGACTTGCGAACAACACCCAAATGCCGATAAATTAAAAGTTACCACAGTAGATATTGGATATGACAGAATAGTACAAATTGTTTGTGGAGCTCAAAATGTTGCTGCAGGACAAAAAGTACCTGTTGCTACCATTGGAACTGTTTTATATGATGATGAAGGAAATTCTTTTAAAATTAAAAAAAGTAAATTAAGAGGAGAAGATAGTCATGGTATGATTTGTGCCGAAGATGAGTTAGGTTTAGGGAATAGCCATGATGGAATAATGGTGCTCGATAATGATATTGCCATTGGTTCTAAAGCTGCAGATGTTTTTGATATTGAAACGGATTTTGTTTTTGAAATTGGCTTAACACCTAACCGTGCTGATGCCATGAGCCATTTTGGTGTTGCTCGTGATTTAAGGGCTGGACTTATTCAAAAAGGTATAAAAGCGGAGCTAAAACCAAAATTAGTAAGTGATTTTCATGTAGATGAACGTACACATAAAATTGATATTGACAAGGTTAATTCAGATTTAGCACCACGTTATAATGGAGTTACAATTTCTGATATTAAAGTTGCAGAATCTCCTGAATGGTTAAAAAATAGACTAAAATCGATTGGTTTATCTCCTATCAATAATATTGTTGATATTACCAATTATGTAATGCACGATATCGGTCAGCCTTTACACGCTTTTGATGCTGCCAAAATTACTGGAAACAAAATAAATGTTACTACCTTAAAACAAGGAACTAAATTTATCACTTTAGATGGTGTAGAACGTGAATTACATCAAGACGATTTAATGATTTGTGATGCTGAAAACAACCCTTTATGTATTGCAGGTGTTTTTGGAGGAATTGATTCTGGTGTTTCTGAAAAAACTACAAGTATTTTCTTAGAATCGGCTTATTTTAATCCTGTTTCTATCAGAAAATCTGCAAAACGTCATCAATTAAATACCGATGCTTCTTTTAGGTTTGAACGTGGTATTGATCCTCATTCTGTAGAATATGCTTTAAAAAGAGCTGCATTATTGATTAAAGAAATTGCAGGTGGAAAAATTACTTCTGATATTGTGGAGGTTTATCCTAAAAAAATAGAAAATTTTGAAGTTTTAGTATCTTACGAACGTATTTATAGATTGATTGGCGATAAAATTCCCGAAGAAACAATTAAAAACATTTTAGCTTCTCTAGACATAAAAATTAATAACATTACTGCTTCTGGTTTAGGATTAACTGTGCCTGCTTACAGAGTAGATGTGCAACGAGAAGCAGATATTGCCGAAGAAATTTTACGTGTTTACGGTTATAATAATGTAAAAATATCTGATAAGGTAAATACATCTATTCCTTCTTTTAATAAATACGATTCCAATACTATTGAAAACATTATTGCCAACCAATTAACTGCGCAAGGTTTTTCTGAAACCATGGCAAATTCATTAACTAAACCAAGTTATATAGATTTAAGCAATAATTTGAATGCCGATTTTAATGTGGAAATACTAAATCCGTTAAGTAATGATTTGTGTGTAATGCGTCAATCGATGTTGTTTAGTGGATTAGAAGCTGTAATTTATAATATAAACAGAAAAAACGCAAATATTAAATTCTTTGAATTTGGAAACACCTATCACAAATACTCAAACGAATACCAAGAAGACAAACATTTAAGCCTCTTTGTTACAGGAAACCGTTATAAAGATAGCTGGAATGTTCAAAAACAAAAATCCGATTTTTTCTATTTTAAAGGAATTGTGAATACTATTTTAGAACGATTAGGTTTACATAACTTAAAAACAACACCAACAAAAAACGATATTTTTTCGGAAGGAATAAACCTTCAAAAAGGAAAATTAAAACTGGTTGAATTTGGAGTTGTCAATGCCAAAATTTTAAAGAAATTTGGAATTAAAGAAACCGTTCTATATGCAGATTTTGATTGGAACACCATTTTAAAAGTAATGCCAAAAGGTAATTTTGTAGTGGAAGCATTGCCTAAATATCCTATTGTAAAACGTGATTTAGCTTTACTGATAGATGAATCTATTCAGTTTAAAGAAATTTATAATATCGCAAAACAAACAGAACAAAAATTATTACAAGATATTGATTTATTTGATGTGTATCAAGGAGATAAGCTTCCAAAAGGAAAAAAATCTTACGCTGTAAGCTTCTTATTACAAGATAAAAATAAAACCTTGGAAGATCAACAAATTGATAAAATAATGGATAAATTACAAAATCAGTTTAAAAAACAATTGAAAGCGGAACTTAGATAGTTGAAGAGTGAAGACGGAAGAC
>CAZYKN010000026.1:0-5312 GCA_964648135.1 uncultured Flavobacteriaceae bacterium | reverse complement strand
GACCAAAGACTAAAAAAGACCAAAGACTAAAAAAATGTACCAAAAACTAATCAGACCAATTCTTTTCTTATTTGATCCTGAAAAAGTACATCATTTTACGTTTTTTGTGGTTAAAATGGGATTTAAAATTCCTTTTGTAAAGGAAATAATAGCAGCTATTTATCAAGTTAATCGTCCAGAATTAGAAAAAGAATTATTCGGTTTAAAGTTTAAAAATCCCGTTGGTTTAGCAGCAGGTTTCGATAAAAATGCCCTTTTAATAGATGAATTGTCAGCTTTTGGATTTGGATTTATAGAAATTGGAACAGTAACACCAAAACCTCAAAAAGGAAATCCAAAAAAAAGATTATTTAGACTACAAAAAGACAAAGCCATTATTAATAGAATGGGTTTTAATAATGATGGTGTAGATGCAGTAGTTGAACGTCTTAAAAAAGTAACATCTAATATTATTATAGGAGGAAATATCGGCAAAAACAAAACAACTCCAAACAAAAATGCCGTAGCTGATTATGTGATTTGTTTTAATAAATTATTTGATTATGTACATTATTTTGTGGTAAATGTAAGCTCTCCAAACACACCAAATTTAAGAGCACTTCAAGATAAAGAGCCTTTAACAAATCTCTTGCAAACTTTACAGGATATAAACCACGCTAAAAAAAATCCAAAACCTATTTTATTAAAAATAGCACCAGATTTAACATCAGATCAATTAATTGATATTATTGATATTGTAAATAAAACTAAAATAGCAGGAATTATTGCAACCAATACAACCATAGAAAGAAAAAATTTAATTTCGTTAAAAAACACCAAAGAAATTGGTGGTTTAAGTGGAAAGCCTGTAAAAAATAGAGCAACCGAAGTTGTTCAGCTTTTAGCGAATAAATCAGATAACTCTTTTTCAATTATTGGTGTTGGAGGCGTTTTTACAGCAGATGATGCTAAAGAAAAAATAGCCGTTGGAGCAGATTTAGTACAAGTTTTTACAGGCTTTATTTATCAAGGACCAAGTATCGTTAAACACATTTTAAAAAGATTGTAAATTATGAAACGTTTATTAGGAAAATTTATACTTTTTATCTTTGGATGGAAAACACAATATCAGTCAGAAGATTTAGTAAAAAAATGTGTAATGATTGCAGCTCCACATACTTCAAATTGGGACTTAGTTTTTGCTATGGCTTTCTATTGGAGTGAAGGTGTTGAATCTCATTTTTTTATAAAAGATGATTGGACCAAAGGCATTCATGGTTGGTTTATCAAAAAAATGGGAGGAATAGGAGTAACAAGAGGTAAAAAGAATAATTTAGTGGATTTTGCAGTAAATACTTTTGCAGAAAAAGAATCCTTTATATTATTAGTTCCAGCAGAAGCTACAAGAAAACGAGTAAATAAATGGAAAAAAGGTTTTTATGTAATTGCTCAAAAAGCCAATGTTCCTGTTGCCTTAGGTTATTTAGACTATCAAAAAAAAATTGCAGGTTTAGGACCGTTAATCCATTTAACTGGCAATTTTGAAGAAGATATGACAATAATTCAAGCTTTTTATCAAACAGTTTCAGCTAAATATCCCGAAAATTATAATCCCAAAATTTTTTAATATGCACCTAGAAAAAAATGAATATTTACCTTTTTTTGACCTATATGTACAAAAAGCGAATGAACTCAATAAAGATTTACTAACAACTTTAACAAATAGTTTTGAAGAAGTAACTACATTTTTTTCTTCTATTCCTAAAGAAAAACACCTCTTTGCTTACCAAGATAAAAAATGGACAATTAAAGAAATATTAGGACACATTATAGATACAGAACGTATTTTAATGAATAGAGCTTTAAAAATTTCAAGAAATGACTTTTCACCATTAGTCCATTTTAATGAAAATAATTATGTAGCAAATTCTAATGCAAATGAAATTCCTTTTGAAGATTTAATGCAAGAATATAAGTTGGTGAGAAAATCTATTATTATGATGTTTAAAAATTTTAATGAGGAAATTTTAATCAGAAATAATGGTGAATTTTCAGTTAGAGCATTTGCTTACATCATAAGCGGTCATGCACTACATCATGTAAATGTTATAAAAGAAAGGTATTTGTAAGGATATATTATAATTTCGACTACATTTATAATCAAATTAAATATTATGTATAAATACTCCTTTTTAATTATTTTCCTTATCGGAATTCATTTTACACACGCTCAAAATAAAAACAAAATGACAAAAAAAATCACCAAAACAGAAAAAGAATGGAAAGCAATCCTTACACCTCAAGAATATTATGTATTGCGTGAAGCAGGAACAGATGCTCCAAGTGATGAAGGCTATACTCTAACATCAGAAAAAGGTACTTATGAATGTAGAGCTTGCGGAACACAATTGTTTAAAAGTGGAAGTAAATTTCAATCGCATTGTGGTTGGCCTTCTTTTGATGATGCCATTGAAGGAACAGTAATCTATAAAAAAGACATTTCACATGGAATGATTCGTACCGAAATAATTTGCGCAGCGTGCAACAGTCATTTAGGTCATGTTTTTGATGATGGTCCAAAAGAAACCACAGGAAAACGGTATTGTGTAAATACTTCATCTATTAAATTTATAAAAGAATAACGAAATTTTAGAGATTATAAAAATGTTGTGATGAAATTTTTAAATAAATTATGGTTCTACTGCAAATTTAGTGGAACAACTTAAAATCAATATTTAATTTAAAAATATGATTGTAGATGAAAATATAATTTTTAGACGGCATTCGAAAGGTAATCGTAAAATTTGAAATGAACCATTCATAACCATCAAATTTGATGTTTAAGAAGAATGTTGAATATGAATGCTCTATGTTCCAAATTAAAAAATATAAAGGAACACATAAACGCATCTTAAAATTTTCTGCTGTTTGAGTTCCGTTAATAGTCTAAAGAAAAAATATTTACTTACGCTTTTATATTTTATTCTAAACATGACCTATATTACTCTAAACCTCTGATTTGTCACTCAGAGCGTAGCGAAGAGTCTAAAAAATACGTATATTAAAAATAGATTCTTTGTCCTACATCCTCAGAGTGACAAAGTGGAATGTCCTCTGTTTTTAGAGTGATAAATAAATTTTCTTACCCATTAAATTTGCAGTAGAGCCTTAGATTTTAAAGCTAAATAATCCAGACCTCACAGGTTTCTAAAACCTGTGAGGTCATCTTTTTGATATAAATCTGTCAAAATGACATTAAAAATGACAAAAATCTTTATTTTTTCTAATGGCACAAAGATTGACTAATAAAAAGTGTTATCGAAACAATTAAAGAACTAAAAAAATAAAATATATAATTATGAGTAAAATAATAGGAATAGATTTAGGAACTACCAATTCTTGTGTTGCCGTAATGGAAGGTAATGAAGCAGTAGTTATACCAAATGCAGAAGGTAAAAGAACAACACCTTCTATTGTAGCATTTATTGATGGAGGAGAACGTAAAGTTGGTGATCCAGCAAAACGTCAAGCGGTTACCAACCCAACAAAAACCATTTCTTCTATAAAACGTTTTATGGGAAATAAATTTTCTGAATGTAGTGAAGAAGTAAAAAGAGTACCTTATAAAGTAGTTAAAGGAGATAATGATACACCAAGAGTAGATATTGATGGAAGATTATACACTCCACAAGAAATCTCTGCAATGGTTTTACAAAAAATGAAAAAAACTGCCGAAGACTATTTAGGTACAGAGGTTAAAGAAGCGGTAATTACCGTTCCTGCATATTTTAACGATGCACAACGTCAAGCAACTAAAGAAGCAGGACAAATTGCAGGATTAAAAGTATCACGTATTATTAACGAGCCAACAGCAGCAGCACTTGCTTATGGTTTAGACAAAGCAAATGCCGATAAAAAAATTGCAGTTTATGATTTAGGTGGTGGAACATTTGATGTTTCTATCTTAGAAATTGGTGATGGTGTTTTTGAAGTACTTTCAACCAATGGAGATACTCACTTAGGAGGAGATGATTTTGATCAAGTAATCATTAACTGGTTAGCAGATGAGTTTAATAAAGATGAAGGAATTGATTTACGTAAAGACCCAATGGCTTTACAAAGATTAAAAGAAGCTGCAGAAAAAGCAAAAATTGAATTATCATCAGCTACACAAACTGAAATTAATTTACCTTATGTAACAGCAACTGCTTCTGGACCAAAACACTTGGTAAAAACATTAACAAGAGCCGCTTTTGAAAAATTAGCACACGATTTAATAACTCGTTCAATGGCTCCAGTTAGCAAAGCGTTAAAAGATGCCGATTTATCTACAAGCGATATTGATGAAGTAATTTTAGTTGGTGGTTCAACTCGTATTCCAAGAATACAAGAAGAAGTAAAAAAATTCTTCGGTAAAGAACCAAATAAAAGTGTAAATCCTGATGAAGTTGTGGCTATTGGAGCAGCAATTCAAGGAGGAGTTTTAACTGGTGATGTAAAAGATGTATTGTTGTTAGACGTTACACCTTTATCATTAGGAATTGAAACTATGGGTAATGTAATGACTAAATTAATTGAAGCCAATACAACCATTCCAACTAAAAAATCACAAGTATTCTCTACTGCTGTTGATAATCAGCCTTCTGTTGAAATACACGTGTTACAAGGAGAAAGAGCTTTAGCAAAAGACAATAAAACTATTGGTAAATTCCATTTAGACGGAATTCCACCAGCACCAAGAGGCGTACCTCAAATTGAAGTAACTTTTGATATTGATGCCAACGGTATTATTAATGTTTCAGCAAAAGATAAAGGAACAGGTAAAGAGCACAACATTCGTATTGAAGCCTCTTCTGGTTTAACCGAAGAAGAAATCAAAAAAATGAAAGCTGATGCCGAAGCGAATGCAGAATCAGATAAAAAAGCGAAAGAAACTATTGATAAAATTAATGCTGCAGACTCAATGATTTTCCAAACAGAAAAACAATTAAAAGAATTTGGAGAAAAATTATCAGCAGATAAAAAAGCACCTATCGAATCTTCTTTAGAAGAATTGAAAAAAGCACACGAAAGCAAAGACATCGCTCAAATTGATGCTGCAATGGCAAAAATTGATGAAGCATGGAAAGCTGCAAGTGAAGAATTGTACAAAGCACAACAAGACGGTCAAGCAGGAGGTCAAGCAACTGGAGGAGAACAAGCGCAACCAGAAGCAAATGACAATGCTGCAGACAATGTAGAAGATGTGGACTTTGAAGAAGTAGAAGAAAACTAAATCAATTTAGTTTTTAATTTAAAAATCTCATTTAACTTAGGTTGAATGAGATTTTTTT
>CAZYKN010000025.1:8252-11770 GCA_964648135.1 uncultured Flavobacteriaceae bacterium | reverse complement strand
GAATGTTCTTTTGAACAAGTACAACTAGAACAAACGTTAATTGTAGATGTTCCAGATCAAGACAATGTACAAAATCCAATAGATTTATATGCTTGTGAAACTTCCTTTGGTGTTGGTACAGCAGATTTTAATATAGATCAATTTGATACGCTATTAACAGAATACATTAACTCTACATCTCAAACTTGGGATATGAGTAATTTTACAGTAAGTTATTATGCTTCTTCAGATGATAGAGATAATGACAACAATCCTATAGATGCTACTACAGTTTATAACGCTGCAGATAATGATACTATTTATACCAGAATTGTATTTAATGACGGTACTATTAATTGTTTTGATGTTTATCATGAATTTGTACTACACGTAACTTCTTTGGCAGATACAACTTTTAATTACGCTCAAAGCATTTATTGTACTGTAGATAACAATCCTACTCCAACTGCAATAACTCCAGGAGGTGAATATACCATTGATAATGGAGGTATTATCAACCCATTAACTGGTGAGGTAGATCTTGTTGCCTCTGGAGCTGGAGATGATGGTACAGGAATTTTTAACATTACTTATACCATTACAGTTTCTACTTATGATAATGATAACAATTTATTAACAGAATGCCCAAATAGTACAGAGGTTACTATTAGTATTGAGGTTACCAATGTTGCGGATTTTACTTATCCTGCTACTGCTTGTTTAGCAGATGGTAATCCTGTACCAATACAATATAATACTGGAGGTGATTTTAATATAAATAATGGAGGATTTATAGATATTAGTACAGGAGAAATAGATTTAGCCAATACTCCTGCAGGCGTTTATGAAATTACTTATGAAATGAATGCAAATGGTAATTGCCCTAGTTCTGCAACTCAAAACATTACTATTTTTGCGGAAGATGATGCGTCATTTACTTATCCTAATTCAAACTATTGTAATGATGATACTAATCCGTTGCCAACTGCAGTAACTTCTGGAGGTACATATAGCATTAATAATGGAGGTGTTTTAATTGACTCAACAACAGGTGAAGTTGATTTAGCAACATCTGCTCTAGGAACAGATGGTACTGGTAATTTTGAGGTAAGTTATACTACATCTGGAAACTGTTCTAATACAAGTACTTTTCCATTAACCATAGTAATACGAGAAGACGCTAGTTTTAGTTTTCCAACAGACGTTTGCTCTTACGACACCAATCCACAAGCTTTTGATGTTGCAACAACTGGAGGAGTATTTAGTGTAAATAATGGAGCAAGTATTGATAATAATGGTGTGTTAGATTTAACAACAACTACACCAGGAACTACTTATGAAATTACTTATGGTTTCTTAACGGGTAACTGTCCTAGTTCAACAACACAATCTATTACAGTACACGAATCACCTAATGCCAATACACCTACAACTATTTTAAATGAATGTAATAATGGTGATGGTACTGCAAACTTTGATTTGGCAAGTTTAGAGGATGAAATTATTGGAAATCAAAATGTTATTTTAACTTTCCATCCAACATACCAAGATGCTCAAGATAATACAAATGCAATTAATACCATTCCGTTTGCAAGAGTGGATGATAATGTGTTTGCACGAGTTGAAAACACCAATGGTTGTGTGAGTATTGTACAAATTCCTTTAAGTATTGAAAACTGTTATATTGTTTTACCAAGTGGTTTCTCTCCACACAGTGCTATTGCGGATAATCAAACCTTTAATGTTCGTAATTTACGTGTTAAATTCCCTAAATTCCAATTGTTTATTTATAATAGATTTGGTAATTTAGTTTTTGAAGGTGATGCAAATTCAGAAAACTGGAATGGTAAATTAAATAATGAAGGTGATTTATTACCTGCAGGAACATATTTTTACGGTATTAAATTAAATGATGAACAAGAATTAACCAACAGAGGTTGGGTTTACTTGCAACAGTAAAAAGTTTTAATTTATAAATATAAGCCTTTAAAGTATAATAACTTTAAAGGCTTTCTTTTGATAGAATTTTTAGTATCAATTCTAAATATAATAAACTCACACCGTGACTCGAAGTCACGGTGTGAGTAATAAAATTAACTAATGTTCATCCAAAGCCCTTGTTTTTTAACGATATTACTATAAGTTGAATGTATGTTTTTGTGAATAGGTAATTCTAAGTTTGGATCTTTAGACAAAATTTGTTTAGCAGTTTCTCTTGCTAATTTTAAAATTTGACCATCTTTAACCACATCAGCTATTTTAAGGTTTAAAATACCTGATTGCTGTGTTCCCATAATATTTCCTGGTCCACGGAGTTTTAAATCTACTGCTGCAATTTTAAAACCATCATTGGTTTGAACCATAGTTTCTAATCTAAGTTTTGCTTCTGCACTTAATTTAAAACTACTCATTAAAATACAATAACTCTGTGATGCACCACGACCAACTCGTCCTCGCAATTGATGGAGTTGTGATAAACCAAAACGCTCAGCACTTTCAATAACCATTACACTTGCATTAGGCACGTTTACACCAACTTCAATAACGGTTGTTGCTACCATTATTTGGGTTTCTCCTTTAACAAAACGTTCCATTTCATAGGCTTTTGCTTCGGGTTTCATTTTACCATGTACAATACTAATTTGATATTGAGGCTTAGGAAAATCACGAGAAATACTTTCATAACCATCCATTAAATCTTTATAATCCATTGCTTCAGATTCTTCAATTAATGGATAAACAATATAAATTTGTCTTCCTTTAGCAATTTCATCTTTTAAAAATTTCCAAACAGCTAATCTGTTTTTATCGTATCTATGAACGGTTTTAATATCTTTTCTGCCAGGAGGCAATTCATCTATTACTGAAATATCTAAATCGCCATATACACTCATTGCTAATGTACGAGGAATTGGAGTTGCCGTCATCACTAAAATATGAGGAGGAAATTTGTTCTTCATCCACATTTTAGCACGTTGTTTTACACCAAAACGATGCTGCTCATCTATTAAGGCTATTCCTAAATTCTGGAATTTTACTTTATCTTCTAAAATGGCATGCGTACCAATGAGAATATGTATTTCACCATTTTCTAAACCTTCGTGAATTATTCTACGTGCTTTGGTTTTTGTACTTCCTTGCAATAAAGCTACTTTTATATTGGTCTTTTTAAGCAATTCAGAAATAGATTCAAAATGTTGGGTAGCTAAAATAGAGGTTGGTGCAATGAGTGCTGCTTGAAAATTATTATCTAAAGCAATAAGCATACTCAACAGTGCAACAATGGTTTTTCCAGAGCCAACATCACCTTGTAAAAGACGATTCATGTGCACACCCGTATTGAGGTCTTTTCTAATTTCTTTTAATACTCGCTTTTGTGCATTGGTGAGTTCAAAAGGAAGGTGATTTTTATAAAAATCATTAAAATAAGCACCTACTTTTTCAAATTTATAACTTTTAAATTTTGATTTATGTAATAAATTTTTCCGAATTAATTGTAATTGAATATAAAATAATTCTTCAAATTTTAATCTGAATTG
>CAZYKN010000025.1:5939-8152 GCA_964648135.1 uncultured Flavobacteriaceae bacterium | reverse complement strand
CAAATTTTAACAAAAAAATCAAAAATTATGATTAAAAAAATTACGAGTTTTGCCTTGCTGATAGGATTATTAGCATGTACCTCAACGCAAAAAACTACTCAAACACAAAAGACAGCCAATAAAGCAACTACAAAGGTAGAATCTACCGCAGTTGTAAATGAAAATATACCCAACGATCCATCTGTAAAGATTGGAAAATTTGATAATGGTTTAACTTATTACATTAAAAATAATGGAAAACCAGCTGATAAAGTAGAATTGCGTTTAGTTGTAAATGCAGGCTCTATATTAGAAGATGATGACCAACAAGGATTGGCTCATTTTATGGAACACATGAATTTTAACGGAACAACGCATTTTAAAAAGAACCAATTAGTTGATTATTTACAAAGTATTGGTGTGAAATTTGGAGCAGATTTGAATGCTTATACAGGTTTTGACCAAACGGTATTTATTTTACCAATACCTAGTGATGATGAAGAAAAATTAGAACAAGGCTTTCAAATTATTGAAGATTGGGCTTTTGGAGCATTATTAACAGAAAAAGATATTAATGAAGAAAGAGGTGTAGTATTAGAAGAATATAGAACAGGTTTAGGTGCAGATGAACGTATGCGGAAAAAATATTTCCCTAAAATTTTATACAAGTCTAAATATGCGGAACGTTTACCTATTGGTAAAAAGGAAATTTTAGAAAATTTTAAACCCGAAGTTATTAGACGTTTCCATAAAGATTGGTATAGACCAGATTTAATTGCAGTTATTGCTGTTGGAGATATTGATGTTGATAAATTAGAAGCAAAAATAAAAGCACATTTTGAAAAATATAAAAAAGTTAAAAATCCAAGAGAACGTAAATATTTTGGTGAAGGATATCACAAAGAAACTTTTGTTGCTATAGAATCTGATAAAGAAGCAAATTTTGGACAAATACGCTTAATGTATAAAAATCCGAAAGAAATTAAACCTGACAATACTATACATGGAGCTAAAAAAGAACTTGTTGAAGGCTTATTTGCAACTATGATAAATAATCGTTTAGGAGAATTAAGAAATAGTAAAAATCCACCTTTTGTTTACGGATATTCTTTTAATGGTGGAACAACGGTTAAAAACAGAGAAGCATATCAATCGTTTGCAATGGCAAAAGGAACGGAATTTTTACCTGCGTTAAAAGCACTTTTAACTGAAAATGAACGAGTAAAGAGATACGGATTCCAAGCAGGAGAATTTCAACGAGCTAAAAAAAGTATTTTGGCTAGAATAGATAAACAATTTGAGAATAAAGACAAACAAGAATCAGGTAGATTAGTACAATCAATGATTGATAATTATCTTGATGACGAATCAATGCCTAGTATAGCATGGCAACATGATTTTTTTCATAAAGAAATACCAAAAATTACTCTATCTCAAGTGAATGCGCTAATCAATAAATATATTAGAGAAGACAATAGAGTGGTGGTTATTACAGGAAAAGAAAAAACGGTAACCAAACAACAGGTATTAGATTTATTTAAAAAAGTTGAAAATGATGCTACTATAAAACCATATCAAGATTCTAAAGTGCAAGAATCTTTATTTACAAGTTTACCTAAAAAAGGAAGTATTGTTAAAGAAGACAAAAATGATGCTTTAGGTATTACTACCTTAACTCTAAGTAATGGAGCAAAAGTGATTTATAAAAAAACAGATTTTAAAAATGATGAAGTGCTTTTTGAATGTGAAAGTAAAGGAGGAACTTCGTTACTATCAATAAAAGATTTTTTAGATACTCATTTAGCATTAAGCGGTTTATCTGAAGCAGGTATTGCTGGATTAAGTAAAAATGATTTACAAAAATTTATGACTGGTAAAATTGCAAGAGTACGACCATTCATTTATGATAAGACAGAAGGAATGAGAGGCTCTTCAACTCCAAAAGATCTAGAAACTTTATTTCAGTTAGTGAATCTAAATTTCACTCAGTTAAACAAAGATAAAGACGCTTTTAAATCGTTCGTAGCAAAACAAAAAGGGTTTTTAGGAAATTTACTAGCAAATCCAAGATACTTTTTTCAAGATGCTTTTGGAAAATATCAAAATAAAGGGAATGAACGTTATACAGGTTTCCCAACGTCAGAAGAATATGATAAAGCAAATTATGATTTAGCGTATGATATCTATCAAAAACGTTTTGCAAATGCAGCAGATTTTAACTTTTTCTTTGTTGG
>CAZYKN010000025.1:0-5839 GCA_964648135.1 uncultured Flavobacteriaceae bacterium | reverse complement strand
AAAAATGTAACTAAACTTTTAAAACATTCTAAAGAAGAAATCGCAAAATTAATTGCCTTAGGACCTTCAGAAAAAGATTTAAACAAAGTAAAAGAAGGTTTTTTACAAGACCAAAAAGAAAATTTAGAAAAAAATAGATTTTGGCTACAAACAATTTCTCATGCTACTTTTATGGGAGATGATGTAAATAAAATAAATGATTACGAAAAAAATGTAAAAGCTTTAACTACCGAAGAAATACACACTTTAGCAAAACGTTTCTTGTCTAATGGTGCTGTAGTTGGTATTTTAATGCCAGAGAAAGAATAATATTTATTTTTACTACTAACTCATAAAGACTGTCTGAAAAGGCAGTCTTTTTTTATGAAAAATAGGTTTTAAACCCATCCTTAACCATATCAACTAAATAAGAATTAAATTCTTTTTTACGATAATTGGTTACGGTTTGAATGCCAAAAATGGAATTTGTTAAAAACAAACTATCCGCTTTTTGAATATCAAATGGAGAGAGTGATTTCTCTTCAAAGACAAATTCTCCTATTTGTTGAATTGATTCTATGACTTTCTTACGCATAATTCCTTTTATACAACCATCGGTAAGCGGTGGTGTGTAAATTTTATTTCCAAAAATTAAAAAAATAGTTGCATTAGAAGCTTCTGTAATATTTTTATTTTGATTAATTAACAAACAATTGTCTAATGAATTTTCTTTAGCGAAGATGCTAGATAATACATTAATTATTCTGTTATTTGTTTTAAGCGTATTTAATAAATCAGTGGAAACAGTATAATCTTTAAACAAATCAACTTTATAGGTCTTTTTAGTCGTTAAATTTAAAGGAGTGGCTTCTATAAGGTAACTAATAGCATTTGTTTTTGGTGTAAACAATCCTCCATCATTTCTGAATACTGTAAATTTAACTCTTGAAGTTTGCGTTAGGTTACACGCTAAAAGTGTTTTTCTAATTTCATTTTCAAAAAAATCTAAAGTAAAACTTAATGGAATTTCCATGCGCAACATTCGCATAGATGCTAAAAGTCTAAAATAATGGTCTTCTAAAAATTCAATTTTATTATTGATAAATTTTGAGGTATCAAATACAGAATCTCCATAAGTAAATCCTCTATTATTAAAAGATAAAGTGAAATCTGATTTTGGAATTATTGTTCCATTATAATTCAACATAAAAATTGATTTTAAATCTAAATCACTTAAATTAAGTGTTTAGTAAACATTAACTGAAAATTTATTACGCTCCTATGGTGTTTTTTAGATTTTCAATAGCGTTTTCCCAAAACATTTTTGCCTCTTCAATTTCATCTTCTTCAGCAAAATCTGAAACCATTAAAGAAACATCATTTGTTAAGGCATCAACCACAATATTAAATTCAAAATAATAATCGTCTTTTTCATCTTGGTCTTCAAACCATCTATATTGTACCTTATCTTCTCTACTGAATATTTTTTGAGTTGCTTGTTCTTCTGAGCCATCCCAAAAAAAAGTATAAACTTTCCCTCTAGAGTTTACATTGTCTGCAAACCATTCACTTAACCCATCTGGTGATGATAAGTAATGAGATAAAAAGTCTGGAGAAGCGTGTATAGGAAACTCCATTTCAAATTTAATTTTTTTAGTCATTTTAATCTTTTTATATAAGTTGCCAATATAGATAAATATTGAAAATAAAAAAATATATTTTTTATTATTTTTTCACCAATTTTTTGTTTGTAGTTATAAATATGTTTTTATATTTGCAACCGCTTAGAAAGTGATATTCTTATGGCGAGGTAGCTCAGTTGGTTAGAGCGTCGGATTCATAACCCGGAGGTCACGGGTTCAATTCCCGTCTTCGCTACTAAAAAAAGAGATTGTTGTAATGACAATCTCTTTTTTTTAATACATTTTTTTGATAAAGCAAAATTATAATAGTACTTTTAACGTTTTAAATACTATCTCAATTAATAAAAAAATTTCCATACTTGCTCTTCTTTTATGCTCCATAGTTTATGGACAACATATTGTTGATTCACTTAATATTAGAAATTTAAAACCCTCACAAGCATTAATTAGAATAAACAAGGAGCTAAAATTTAAAAATTTAACTTTATTAGACATTGCAAACTTAAATGAGTATAAAGCGGATGTTTTAAAGAATGAAAACAACGTTTATGCAGCTATTGACACTTACAAAGAAAGTCTCTCAGTATATAAGTTAGTAAAAAATAAAATACGAGTTTTAAATAAGATTGCAACAGTTTATATTGAGTTAGAGGACTTTTCAAAAGCAATAACAGTCCTTAGTACAATTGAAAATCTTGCAGAAGAATTACGTTCTAAAAACGATTTTGAATCAAGTAGGTATTTTGTGAATATGGGAAATATGTTTATGAAAACTGGCAAATTAAAAAAAGCCAAAACCTATTTTTTACGAGCAATTCAATTAGAAAAAACCAATTCCAATCAATTATTATTAAATTCACATTATCTTGAATATACTTCTTTCTTAATTCATCAAAAGAAACTAGATAGTGCTCTTTATTATTCAAATTTAGTAATTGGTTATTCCAAAAATCATGATGACAATCAATTACTCGCAAAAGCTCATGTTTTAAAAGGAGAGATTTATGAATATAAAAACGATTTTATTCTTGCCGAAAAACAATACAAAAAAGCCATCTATTTATTAAATAAACTACATAGTAATTCTGCTTTTATTTATAAAAAAATGGGTAATTTTTATAAAAAAGTATATCTCTATGATTATGCTGATAAAAATTTAAGAATTGCTGCTAGAAAAATTTCCAAAGAAAATAAAATTGATGAATTGCAAGACTTATATCATGACTTGGTAGAAAATTCATTATTGCAACATCGTTTTAAAAAATCACAATATTATTTACATAAATTTGATTCTGTTCACTCTATCCTTGAAAAAATAATTGAAAAGAAAAACATAGCATATATTAATGACCGATACAAAATACAACAAGCAGAAATTGAATACATTAATGATAGAAATGCGCTATTAAAAAAAGAAAGTGAACTCATTAACCAAAAAAGAATTGCAAAAAAAAATAGAACGATTAATTTAATTATAATCATCTTATCAATTGTTTTGGCATTTGGTATTTACACCTATTATAAATTTTATAAATTAAATATTGAAAAATCAAATATTAAGCTTAAAAATACGGTATTACGATTGCAAATGAATCCGCATTTTATTTTTAATTCACTAACTGCAATACAAAATTCAATTTTAAAAAATGACCCTTTAAAGTCAGCTGAATTGATTGCCATATTTTCTAAATTAATACGGCAGAATTTAGATTTTAGCACAAAAAGAAATATTAGTTTAACTGATGAAATTGATATGTTACGAAACTATCTTGAAACGCAAAAGTTTCGTTTTAATGATTTATTTGATTTTAGTATTGATATAGATTCTAATGTTGATTGCGACCATACAGAAATTCCTCCTATGCTCTTACAACCCTTTATAGAAAATGCCATTGAACATGGATTAAAACACAGAAAAAAGAACGGAAAAGTTACTATACAAATCACAAAAATAGAGAAAGGGATTAAAGTGGTAATACAAGATAATGGTGTTGGAAGAAAATCTGCTGAAATTCACAATAAAAACCACGATGATAAAGATAAAATTCATGCAATTAAAATCTTTAAAGAGCGTTTAAAAATAAGACAAAAAAAAGAAATTGAAAGTTTTAAAATTTCTGATATTATAGATACTAAAAATGAGGTACAAGGAACAAAAGTTGAATTTATCATAAAAGAATAATATGAAAGTAGTTATTGTAGAAGATGAAAAAAATGCACAAGAAGTATTGGCAAATATGCTTAAACTTGTTGATAAATCAATTGTAATTACTGGGTTTGCAGAAAACGTACCAGAAGCCATTGCATTGATTAACTCCAAAAAACCTGATGTTGTATTTTTAGATATTCACTTAAAAAACGGAACAGGTTTTGACGTTTTAGAAAAATTAAATAATTTTCAAGGAAAAATAGTCTTTACCACTGCATACGAAAATTATGCTATAAAAGCATTTAAGTTTAGTGCCTTTGATTATATTTTAAAACCAATAAATCCACAAGAGCTTAAAAGTACTATGGCAGAATTGATAAAAGAAGTGAATAAAAATATAAAATATGAAGAAATGCTTCATGTTTTTAACGAACATAAAGAAAAACCAAAAAATCCTAAAATTGTACTCAAATCACTTAACAATCAATATGTTGTATTTATTAAAGAGATTATTAGATGTGAATCTGAAGGCTCATACACAAAATTCATATTAAAAGATAAATCCTTTTTAATTTCAAAAAATTTAAAACATTTTACAGAAATTTTATCAGAATATCAATTCATTCGCACACATCAATCTCATTTGGTGAATACTAAATATGTACTGAGAATAAATTCTAATAATTTTCTTGAATTAATTGATGGCTCAGAAATACCAATTTCTTCAAGAAAAAAAACAGAAGTAAATAGAATAATTAAAAAGTTGAATTTGTAACTTTGTAATATGCAAAAAAACATTAATATACAAAACAAAAAAGCTCGGTTTGAGTATGAATTTCTTGACCATTATACGGCAGGAATTCAACTAACAGGTACTGAAATTAAATCAATTAGAGCAAGTAAGGCTAGAATAACAGAGAGCTTTTGTGAATTTAATGAGAACGGTGAACTTTTTGTAATTAATATGTTTATTGAAGAATACACTTATGGAAATGTATATAACCATAAAACAAAAAGCGCACGAAAATTACTATTAAACAAGAGAGAACTCAAAAAATTACAAAAAGAAGTCAAAAATGTAGGACTTACCATTATTCCTTTAAAACTATACCTTACTGAAAAAGGTTGGGCAAAACTAGATATTGCCTTATGTAAAGGAAAAAAATTACACGATAAGCGTGAAGTCATGAAAGACCGTGATAACAAACGCGACTTGGCTCGTATTAAAAAGAATTTTTAATTGGAAATTCATTAAGTTTAAACTACTTCATTTTATGTCTGTTCAAAATTCTTTTAAACTTAAACATTTTTTTCAGTTAATACGGATTAACAATTTACTTATACTCGCTTTTGTTCAGATTTTATTTTGGTTGGTATTTAATACAAATCACACAAAATTTATAGCACTCATTTTACTTATTCAAGCTACGGTTTTCTTAGCTGCATCAGGAAATATCATCAATGATTTTTTTGATGTAGAAGCAGATAAAATTAATAAACCTCATAAAGTATTAATCAACAAGTATATTTCTAAAAAAACCGCATTATCTCTTTACTTTGTACTTACTCTTTTTGGAATACTCTCTGGATTAATACTCTCTTACCTTCAGCATAAAATTTGGTATGGATTATTATTTATTGTTATTTCCATCTTATTGTTTTTATATTCTAAATCACTTAAAAAAATTGCTTTATTAGGAAATTTTATTGTTTCAGCCTTAACTTCAGCAAGTATTTTATTGGTCTATGTATTTTTAATGGATACAACTAAAAATCATTTAAAAATAATCTTTTTAAGTTATGCTTTATTTGCTTTTTTACTTAATTTTATTAGAGAAATCACTAAAGATATTGAAGATATAGATGGTGATTACAAACAAAACAGGCAAACATTACCTATTCTAATAGGAAAAGTACGAACTAAAAATGTTGTATTTTATTTCACTTTTATTCCTTTTATTTTGGTAATTCTATTTACATCTAGCTTACAAAATTATTATTTATTGGTTTATGCTATTGTTTTTATTGTTTTACCATTAGGATATTTTATGTATCAAATTAAAGAGGT
>CAZYKN010000024.1:0-11823 GCA_964648135.1 uncultured Flavobacteriaceae bacterium | reverse complement strand
TTACACAGATTTGCACGAATTACTTGGTGGTAACAATTTTCACAAATTACTATGTTTTCTATGTGTCTATTGTGGTTTTATTTCCCACAGATTGCATAGATAACCAAATAACTATGTTCCTATGTGTTAAAAGCCACGAATTACACAGATTTGCACGAATTACTTGGTGGTAAAATTTAAACAAAATAAATATTTAATCACTTTAAAAAATAATTATACCAATTCTATTTCAAATTTATTTAGCGTATTTTGATGTTGAATTGGCATTAATAGTATCTTTAATAAAATTTATGCAAAATAAATATAGTAGGTCTTTTATGTAATGAAGGTTTAGCTGTATTTTTCCATTCTTTTACAGATAAGGTTCTAATATATTCCGTTTCTAACGTAATATCTGAAGCAATACATAATTTAGTGTCAGAATGTAGTACGTGCAGCAAATCAGAGAACATTTTATCGTTTCTATAAGGTGTTTCAATAAAAATTTGAGATTGATTTTTCTCTTTTGACAATCGCTCTAATGATTTTAGGGTATTTTTACGCTCTTTAGAATCAATGGGTAAATAACCGTTGAATGTAAAATGCTGCCCATTAAAACCAGAACTCATCATTGCCAATAATATAGAAGAAGGTCCAACTAACGGAACTACTTTAATATTTTTTTTATGTGCTAATTCAACAATAGCTGCACCAGGATCGGCAATTGCAGGAACTCCAGCCTCTGATAGCAATCCCATAGAAATTCCGTTTTTACAAGAATCTAAATAATTTTGTATTTCAATATCTGAAACTCTCTTATTTAACGGATATAATACTAAATTTACTTGAACTTTCTCAGGTGCCATTTTTTTAATAAATCGTCTTGCTGTTTTTTCGTTTTCAACAATAAAATGATTGGTCATTTCAATAATCTGCTTTACTTTTTGAGGTAATACATCTAACGGATTATTATCACCTAAAGTTGTTGGTATTAAATACAAGCTACCATTCATTATTCTGTATATTTTTTTATAATGAGTTTACACGAATCATATAACATATCAAAAACAACTGTAAACCCTTGTTCTCCATCATAATAAGGATCAGGAACACTTAAATTTTTATTTGGATGCAATTCGTTTAAAATGAGCTTTACCTTTTGCTTTTCATTTTTATTTCTTGCAATTTCCATCAAATCATTATAATTGGAAATATCCATTGCATAAATTACATCAAAAGTGTCAAAATCATTAATATTAAATTTTCTACTTTGTTGGTTGGTGATATCAATTCCGTTTAAACGTGCAATTTCAATGGAACGAGCGTCTGGTAATTCTCCAACATGATAGGCTGATGTTCCAGCAGAATCTACTAAAAGTTGATTGGATATATCTAAAGAGGATAAAATACCTTCAGCCAATGGTGATCTACAAATATTTCCTAAACAAACCATTAAAATTTTAGTCATTTTATGGAAAATCAATTATTTAGATGCTAAATTTTTTGGTTAAATCTTCAACATAAACTTTAAATTGTCTATCTGTTTCAGAAAGATTATTTACTGTTTTACAAGCGTGAAGTACGGTTGCATGGTCACGACTACCAATTTGAGAACCAATACTTGCTAATGATGCTTTAGTTAATCGTTTTGCAAAATACATTGCCAATTGCCTTGCTTGTACAATATGGCGTTTCCTAGTTTTTGATTGTAAAGTGGTAACATCCATATCAAAATATTTAGAAACTACTTTTTGAATATAATCAATCGATACTTCTTTTTTAGTATTTTTAACAAATTTATCTACAATTCCTTTGGCAAGTTTTAAGTTGTATTCTTTTCTGTTAAACGATGCTTGTGCAATCATTGAAATCAAAACACCTTCTAACTCTCTAACGTTTGTTCGAATATTTTTTGCAATGAACTCAATAACATCTTCTGGCATTACCACACCATCTCTAAAGAGTTTGTTTTTAAGAATAGAAATACGTGTTTCATAGCTAGGTGATTGTAATTCTGCTGACAATCCCCATTTAAAACGAGAAAGCAAACGTTGTTCAATTTCTTGCATATCAACAGGTGCTTTATCTGAAGTTAAAATTACTTGTTTTCCATTTTGATGTAAATGATTAAATATATGGAAGAAAACATCTTGAGTTTTTATTTTACCTGATAAAAATTGCACATCATCTACAATTAAAACATCTATCATTTGATAAAAATGAATAAAATCATTTCGTGTATTTCCTTTAACGGAATCAATATATTGCTGAATAAATAATTCAGAAGATATATAAAGAACGGTCTTGTCTGGATATTTATCTTTAACACTCACACCAATTGCATGTGCTAAGTGTGTTTTTCCTAAACCAACTCCTCCGTAAATAAGTAGTGGATTAAAAGATGTTCCTCCTGGTTTGTTTGCAACAGCAATACTTGCTGAACGTGCCAATCTATTTGATTCACCTTCTATAAAATTCTCAAAATTATAATTTGGATTTAATTGTGATTCAATTTTTACTTTTTGAATACCTGGAATGATAAATGGATTGCGTAATTCTCGTTTATCAATATCTAAAGGAATAGTAATTCCTTGTGAATTTAAAGGTTTTCTATTTGAACTTGGAAACTTTACAGTATGTGGTTTTTTACTACTGTATGAATTTTCCATTTTTACATCATAAATTAGTTTTGCATCTTTACCTAATTCTTTGGTTAAGGCAACTCTTAAAATTTTAATGTAATGTTCTTCTAACCATTCGTAAAAAAACTTACTTGGCACTTGTATTGTTAATGCGTTTCCTGCCAATTTTACAGGAACAATTGGTTCAAACCAAGTTTTATACGCTTGCGGTTTAATATTGTCATCTATAAAAGAAAGACATTTATTCCAAGTTGAAGCCGCAGTATTGGTCATTGTTTTTTTTTGGTTAGGGATTTCACAAATTTTAATAAGTAAAAATAGTTACTTTTTCATGCTACAAAAATGTAAATAAATTATGTAATAAAAAAATGTTTTTGCTATTGTTTTTTAATTATTTTTTACGTATAAAACTACTTTATTTTGCTAAATAGTTGAGGTTCTTAAATTTTAGAAAACTAAACTCAATTTAACTTTAAGAAAAAAAATTAATTATTTCCTAAAATTAATGGCATTCCATCTTTTCCACCAACTATGACAACTTTTGAATTGTTAGATTCAGCTAATTTAAGCGTTGCTTCTATCCCTTTGTCTTTTAATATTTTATCTGTTAATGATGCACTTAATATTCTGTTAGCATCTGCCTTTCCTTGCGCTTCAATACGTTGTTTATCAGCTTCTTTCTTTGCTTTTTGAAGTCTAAATTCATATTCTAAAAATTCTTGCTCTTGCTTTAATTTTCGCTCAATAGCATCTTTAATAGTTGCAGGCAAAGTAACATCACGCACAAGTACATCGTTTATTTGTACATGTTGAGAAGCTGTTTTCATTTTAATCTCTTCAAAAATTTCTTTTTGAATGGCATCTCTTTTTGAAGAGTATAGTTGCTCTGGAGTATATCTTCCAACCACACTCCTTGCAGCAGAACGAATTTCTGGAATAATAACAACGTCTTGATAATTTTTACCCTTTGTTTTATGTAGCAGACCTAATTCTTCAACTTTTGGTTGATATAAAACCGATAAGTCTAATTTTATTTCTAATCCATTAGAAGAAAGCACTTCCATATCTTCCATAAATAAATTTTGTTGCCTTACATTATATACATCTACTTTATTCCAAGGAGCAATAATATGAAACCCTTCATCTAAAGCAGGTTGATCTGTAACAATTCCTTGGTCAAAAGTTTTGTATAGTACTCCTCTATTTCCTCCTTTAATGGTTACAGTAGATTTTGACACAAAAACTATAGCTAGGATAATTAAAAGGATAATGAAAAAAATTCCTTTTGGCATTTGTGGTAATTGTTGTTGATTTCTAGGGCTCATATCTTAATTTTTATAATTTTCACGAAAATACAACTTTTTATTAATCTTTTTTAGAGATATCCTTTATATTTTCTGATAAACCATTCCACTGATAATAATAAAACAATTAAACCTAATATCCATTTCCAATCGATTAATGGACTTTGAGTTTCTTTGGCTTTTTGGATACTTTTATAACGAGTATCATTTACCATTTTACCTATAAATTGATCTAAACTATTCGGATAATAAACTGTTCCACCAGTATTTAACGCTAATTTAACTAATCCTTTATTATTTGCATTGGTAAATTGCTCTTCTATATTGTAATCTAGAATGCTAAAATGACCATACGAAGTGTTTTTATGAGCATCATCATAAACTTTAAAACTGTAATTTCCTTTACTTAAATCAGCTAATTTCACTTCATACTCATTATTAATTAGTGCAAAAGGATATTTTATTTTTTTATTGGTTGATTTATTGGTTAAAGAAATCCATAATTTTACATTAGAATCAAACTGATAATTAGCATCATACACTTTTGCTGAAATTTGAACAGTTTCATTTTGATAGTAATACTTCTTATTTTGAATCTCTAAATGAGTTGATTTTTTATTAGATGCTAAATATTGTATTACACTATTTATATAACTATCAAAAGGTTCAAAAGATTGCGATTCAATCTTACTGTTCATTCTCCAACGCCAAGCATTTTCTCCAAACAACACGGCATTTCGTTGTCCGTTTTGTTCAAAAGTTACAAATAAAGGATTATTAGACTTCACACTTCCTATTTGCTGAAATAATAAACTTTGATAAGGCACATTAAACGCTATTTTACCAAAAGAATCTGTTAAAGGTTGAAAGTTTTCAAAACCAATATCTTTTGTTAAAAAAGTAGCATAAGCACTATTATATATAGGAATAAAATCTTCTGTGCTATTCAATACTTTTTTATTAAAATTTGATTGGATGTTATTTAAGAAATTCCAATCTGTTTTTGTACCTGTTATAATAAATGAATTCTTATTGTCTTTTTTTAATTGAGTAAATACATTCTTAAAGTTTTTATTTGGCTGATACAGTATAATCAACTGATAATCATTAAATTTTAAATTTGAATTAGGTTTTTTTAGAATTACTTTTCGTTGTTTATTGTGTTCAATAGCACGCTTAAACATGGCAATATCAGGATGCAAAATATCGGAAACAATTACTATTTTTGATTGCTCATTTAATACTTCAACAGTAAAGGTTCGTTTATTATTTAAAATGTTCTTCTCGTCTTTAATACTGGATAATCTTGCATGATATGTATGTAATCCTACCTTATTAGCAGGAATGAAAAAATCCATTTTTATAGCATTATTTTTTTTGCTTAAACTAATCTTTTTAGAAAAAACGGTTGTTTTTCCTTCGGTGATTGTTAATTTTGATGCTACTACTCCATTTCCATTATAATTTACAAACAATTCCACAGGAAATTTATGTTTTAAATAAGCATATTTATTTACATTTAGTTGTGCAATATTCAAATCTTGATAAGTAGTGGTATCTCCTACAACAAAAGGATAAATAGTATTTTTAATGTTGCTATGTGAATAATCATTCCCAAAAGTCTGATTTCCATCAGTTATCAAAACAATAGGAGTATTTGTCTTTTTATAAAGTTTTTGAATACTTTGCAAACTTTTACTAATATTGGTTGAATTCTTTTGAAAATCTAAACTATCAGCAAAAGAAATATCATCAGAAAAAGTATAATTATCAATTTTAAATTTAGTTTGTAATTCTGTATTGTTTTTTAATTTTAGTACAAGATTTTTAACCGTATTTTGCTGATTTAATTTTGTAACGGACTTAGAGTTGTCAGTTAATAATACCAAACTTGGCTTTATGGTTTCTATTTTAACTTTTTTAATTTTTGGGTTAATGAGTAATAAAAACAATAAAAAAATGGACAAACTCCTCAATACAAATAAAATTAGCTTTGTAGAAGAACTTTTTTTAGCTTTAAAAAAATACTGAAAATATGCAATACCTAAAGATATAATTGTAGCAAGTGCAATAAAGAGGTAAAGCTTATTAAACATAAAAAAATCTTATTTCTGTTAAAAAAACAAAAATAAGATTTTAAATGATTTTATCTTAAAAATAGTATTATTTTTCTTCTTGATGATCTAACCAAACAGCCATTGAGGATAAAATAGAAGAGTCTGGAGTAGTATTATCTTCTAATTTAGTACAAATTTCCTCTTCTCCCTTTTTAATAATAGCAGTTTCTTTATCGTTAAAATAAATTTTTGGCAAAACAACTTGATACTTTTCATCTTTTATTAAAAACTCTTTGTATTGATTATCCCATGAAGAAAAGAAAAAATTAAATTTTTTGGTATTTCCATCTTCTAAAAAAGTAACCTCAATAATGCCATTATAAAATGTTTGTGTTTTACTAGTCATTTTCATTTCCTTAGAAACATTCATACTACTTTCTTCTATATCAATTAAATACATTTCATACTTATCATTAATCAATCTTTGTGAAAAAGAATTAGTTGTAAATATTAATACGAATAGAATTGTTGTTATAGTTATTTTTGTTGTCATTATTTTTTTTATCGATTATCTAGCCAAACAATCATAGAGGATAAAATGGCATTTTCTAAATTAGAATTATTTAATAATTTTACTTCAATTTCTTTATTGTCTTTTTTAACATGTGCAATTTCTTTGTCCTTAAAAGAAATTCGAGGTTTTATAATATTAAAGTTACTATCTTTTATCACAAAATCTTTAAATTTATCATCCCAAGAAGAAAAGAAAAAATTAAATTCACTTGTTTCTCCATTATTCATAAAAGTAACTTCTATAATACCTTCATAGTAATATTGCTTATTATCTGTCATATACATTCCTTTAGCAATATCAACTTCATTTTCATTAAATTCAATTAGGAACAACTCATAATTATTATTTTTTAGACGTTGTGAATAACTATTTATTTGATAAATAACGAATATCAAAATTAGCATATATTTTTTCATAACTTCAAATTTAACTATTATTTAGCAACTACTGTGCCATTATTTATATCTTTTTGATTCAACCAAAATAGCATGCAAGACAAAATATACTTTTCTACTTGTAAAGTTCCTTTTAAATCTATAGAAGCTTTACTCCCGTTCTCATTTTTAATAAAAGCAGTTTTACCATTAAAAAACACTTTAGGCTCAATAATATTAGCTTGTATATCTTTTACTAAAAAACTTTTACATTTCTTATTCCAAACAGAAAAAAAGAATTTATAATCCTTATCATTGCCATTCTTTTTATTTGTAACTGAAATAACTCCTTCATAATAGGACTGATGTGTTTGTGAGATTTTTAATTTTTGATCAAAATTAGTCTGATATTCATTTAATTCTGTTAAAATTAATTCATATTTTTCATTTTGTAATCTTTGGGAATAACTTATTATTCCAATCAACAATAACACAATAGTTATTGTTTGTTTTAATTGAGGGATCATAATTTAAGGGGATTTTAATTTTTCTAGTTCATATTTTAATTTAAGTTAACATTCCTCCATCTACATTTAAGGTTTGTCCTGTAATATAAGCTGATAGATCACTAGCTAAAAACAGACAAGCATTGGCTATGTCTTCTGGACTTCCTCCACGTTTTAACGGAATTGTCTTACGCCATTCATCTACTGTTTTTTCATCTAATTTGGCAGTCATTTCTGTTTCAATAAATCCTGGTGCAATGGCATTACATCTTATATTTCGAGAACCTAATTCTAAAGCTACAGATTTAGTAAAACCAAGAACTCCTGCTTTTGAGGCTGCATAATTTGCCTGACCTGCATTTCCTTTTACTCCAACCACAGAACTCATATTAATGATAGAACCCTTGCGTTGTTTCATCATAGGTTTAATTACCGCTTTAGTTAAATTAAAAACAGATTTTAAATTAATAGCAATTACTTTATCAAAATCTTCTTCGCTCATACGCATTAATAAGTTATCTTTGGTTATTCCTGCGTTGTTAATAAGTACATCAATAGAACCAAATTCTTTTAACACATCTGCAACAAAATCTTGTGCTGCATTAAAATCTGCTGCATTAGATTGATATCCTTTAGCTTTTACCCCTAAATTAGCTAAATCTTTTTCTAATTGTTTTGCTGCATCTACAGAAGAACTATAAGTAAAGGCTACATTTGCTCCGTTTTTCGCAAATATTTCTGCAATTCCTTTGCCTATTCCTCTTGTAGCACCTGTGATAATCACATTTTTATCTTTTATTAAACTCATAAATTGTAATAGTTGTTATTATCTCACAAAAATACAATTTTAAAATGATAATAAAAGTTATTTTAAAAAAATGGGGAAAAATCCCCCTTTTTTAACTTATTATTGTAACAAAAAATAAATAATAGCGTCATAATTAATAGTATTTTTGTAATTATTAATTAATTTAAACATTTTCAATATGAAAAAAAGTATGATTATACTTTTATGTGTATTATCAATCTCAACAATTATGGCACAAAAAGTAGATTTTGAAGAGTATGATTTAGATAACGGCTTGCATGTTATTCTACATCAAGACAATACTGCTCCTGTAGTAACAACAGCAGTTATGTATCACGTTGGCGCAAAAGATGAAGATCCAACACGTACAGGTTTTGCTCATTTCTTTGAGCATTTATTATTTGAAGGAACTAAAAACATTAAACGTGGTGAATGGTTTAAAATTGTTACTTCTAACGGAGGTCAAAACAATGCAAACACTACTGATGACAGAACTTATTATTATGAGGTTTTCCCTTCAAATAGCCTAGAATTGGGTTTATGGATGGAATCAGAGCGTATGTTGCATCCTGTAATTAATCAGATTGGTGTAGATACTCAAAATGAAGTAGTTAAAGAAGAAAAAAGATTGCGTGTAGATAATTCTCCTTACGGAAGTTTTCTAGCAGAAATTAAAAAGAATTTATTCTTTAAACACCCTTACCGATGGGCAACTATTGGTTCAATGGATCATTTAGATGCCGCTACATTAGAAGAATTTCAAGCTTTTAACAAAAAATTCTATATTCCTAATAATGCCGTTTTAGTGGTTGCAGGTGATATTAATAAAGAAGAAACTAAAAAATTAGTAGCTAAATATTACGGAGATGTTCCTAAAGGAAAAGCTATTGAAAGAAAAACTTTTACAGAAGATCCAATAAAAGAAACTTTACATGGTGAATATCACGACCCTAATATTCAAATTCCTGCTATTATGGCTGCTTACAGAACACCTTCTATGAAAACAAGAGATGCAAGAGTATTAGATATGATTTCTACTATTTTAAGTGATGGAAAAAGTTCTAGATTATACAAAAAAATGGTTGATGATAAAAAAGAAGCCTTACAAGTTGGTGCTTTTAATGTAAGCCAAGAAGATTATGGAATGTATGTTATTTACGGTTTACCTTTAGGTGATCACACTACAGATAGCTTATTAAAAGATATTGATGAAGAAATTGTTAAATTGCAAACAACATTAATTTCTGAAAAAGAATTTCAAAAATTAAAAAATAAATTTGAAAACCAATTTGTAAACTCTAATTCAAGTATTCAAGGTATTGCAAATTCTTTAGCTAGATATTATATGTTATATGGTGATGTTAATCTTATCAATAACGAAATAGATATTTACAATTCTATCACAAGAGAAGAAATTAAAGCCGTTGCAAATAAGTATTTAAAACCAAATCAACGTTTAGTTTTTAATTACTTACCTAAAGAAGAAAAAGCAAAATAATTTAAAACGTATTAAAAAATGAAAAAATATATAATCATATTAACATTTATTTTATCAGCTACTATGATGAATGCACAAGTGGATAGAAGTATTCAACCAAAGCCAGGACCAGCTCCTAAAATAAATTTAAAACAACCTCAAACCTTTAGTTTGAAAAACGGATTGCAAGTATTACTTGTTGAAAACCATAAACTACCAAGAGTATCGGTAAGTTTAGAAATGGATAATGAACCAAATATTGAAGGTGATAAAAAAGGAACTTCAAGTTTTGTATCTAGTATGCTTGGTGCTGGTTCTAAAAACATCTCTAAAACAAAATTTGATGAAGAAGTTGATTTTTTAGGAGCTCGTATGAGTTTCAATTCAGAAGGTGCTTACGCAAGCTCTTTATCTAAATATTTTCCAAGAGTTTTTACCTTAATGGCTGATGCTGCTTTACATCCTAATTTTACTCAAGAAGAATTTGAGAAAAATAAAGATCAAATGATTACAGGTTTAAAAACGAGAGAAAAAAGTGTAGCTGCAATTGCAGATATTGCTCGTAAAGCTATTGGTTATGGTAAAAATCATCCTTATGGTGAGTTTACAACAGAAAAAACCATCAATAACATTAATTTAACTGATGTTGAAAACTACTACAACAATTACTTCAAGCCAAATAATGCGTATTTAGTTATTGTAGGAGATATTACTTTAAAAGAAGTAAAAAAACTGGTAAAAAAGAATTTCAAAAAATGGAAAAAAGGAGAAATGCCTAAGGCTGATATTCCTAAAGCAACCAATCCTTCTACATTAGAAATTGATTTTGTAAATATGCCAAATGCCGTACAATCTGATGTTAAAGTAATTACCACTACTAAACTAAAAATGAACGATTCAGATTACTTTGCTGTGTTGGTTGCAAATCAGATTTTAGGAGGTGATTTTAATTCATACCTTAATATGAACCTTCGTGAAGCACATGGTTATACTTATGGAGCAAGATCGAGTATTAATGATAACAAATACACTTCTATGTTTAGAGCTGGAGCAAGTGTTCGTAACGCAGTTACAGACAGTACCGTAATGCAAACGCTAAAAGAAATTAAGCGTATTAGAACCGAAAAAGTTGATAAAGAAACGCTTAAAAATGTGAAAGCTGGATATGTTGGTAAGTTTGTTTTAGCCTTAGAAAGACCACAAACTATTGCCAATTATGCGTTAAACATTAAAACTAAAGATTTATCAGATGATTTTTACAAAACTTATTTACAAAAAATAAATGCAGTAACTGCTGATGATGTTATGCGTGTTGCCAATAAATATTTTAATATTGATAATGCTCGTATTTTAATTGTTGGTAAGGCTATTGATGTTTTGCCTAACCTAGAAAAACTAGGATATCCTATAAATTATTTTGATACTAATGCAAATCCAACAAAAAAACCTGAAATGAACAAGCCAGTTCCTGAAGGAGTTACTGTAAACACAGTAATTGATAAATTTGTGGAAGCTATTGGAGGAAAAGATAAAGTAAATGCTATAAAATCTATGGTAAAACAATCTGAAGCATCTATGCAAGGACAAGTGTTATCAATGACTTCTAAATATATGTTTCCTAATAAAACAGCCATGGAACTTAAAGGAATGGGAATGGTTTTATCTAAAAATGTTTTTGACGGAACAAAAGGATATGCAGAAGGAAGAGGTCAAAAAAAGCCTTTAGAAGGTGATGACTTAGAAGATGCTAAAAATGGCTCTGCTCCTTTTAAAGAATTGTCTTTAGTTAAAAACGGAAAACTTATTGGTATTGAAAATGTTGATGGAAATGACCAATATGTTGTTAAAACAGGAACAAAAGGTGAAACAAAGATTTACTTTGATGTAAAAACAGGCTTAAAAACAATGGCTGTTTCAACTAAAAAAGGTCCTGGAGGAAAAGAAATGACTCAACGTTTCTTATTTTCTGATTACAAAGCTGTTGATGGTGTTAAAGTGCCGCATTTAATGAAAATGGAAATGGGTCCAATGACTTTAGAATTTAAAACTAAAGATGTTAAATTTAATCAAGGTGTTAGTGATAAAGATTTTGAATAATCATT
>CAZYKN010000023.1:0-11835 GCA_964648135.1 uncultured Flavobacteriaceae bacterium | reverse complement strand
TTTTTTATTTATTTAACACTTAATTTTTAATAAAGTATTAATTTGCACCAAAATTAATATCTGTACTAATGAACATCAAATTTATATCTTTATTATCAATCGTCGCACTCATATTCACTTCTTGTGCATCAGAATACGAATTCAAATTAGAAACTCCTAAACAAGTTAAAGGAAACGGCAAATTTACTGCAAAACTGGTAGAAGCAAACGGAATGAAGATAGATTCTGTTTTATATTCTATTAACGGAAGTAAATCTTCCAAAAATAATACTTTTGACATCTCTAACGAACGTCTAGGAAAACACATTGTTTCTGCCATTGTTTTTTATGATGGAAATAAAAATAAAAAAGTAACCAATACCGTTTTACATTTAGCTGCAAAAGCACCTAAAACTTATACTTATGATATTGTAAACGAATATCCACACGACCCAAATGCCTTTACACAAGGTTTAGAGTATCACAATGGTTTTTTGTATGAAAGCACTGGTCTGCACAAAGAATCATCGCTAAGAAAAGTGGAATTAAAAACAGGAAAAGTCCTTCAAAAAATTGATTTAGAGCCTAAGTATTTTGCCGAAGGAATGACCATCTATAAAGATAAAATCATTCAACTCACTTGGCAAGCAAACCAAGGTTTTATATACGATTTAAACGATTTTAAATTTGAAAAAGTTTTTGGATACGGTAAAAGTGTTGAAGGTTGGGGTTTAACGCACAACAATCAATTTTTAATAAAAACCGATGGTACAGAAAGAATGTGGTTTTTGAATCCAGAAACTTACAAAGAAGACCATTTTATTGAAACTTACACCAACAAACGCAAAGTAGATCAACTCAATGAATTGGAATTTATTAATGGTGAAATATTTGCAAATGTTTGGCAAAAAAATTATATTTTAATAGTGAATCCTAAAAACGGTGCTATCGATGGTATTTTAGATTTAAGTGGTTTACAAAAAAAAGTGGGTCAGCGTGGAAATGATTATGTACTTAATGGCATTGCTTACGACGAAGAAAATGACCGTTTATTTGTTACTGGTAAAAAATGGAATACCTTATTTGAAATTAAATATCATAAAAAATAATTTATTTGCTTTTTTTTCGTTTAATAAAAAACGAATAATTAATCTCAACTTATGCGCTATTTAGCCTCTATCCTACTTCTTTTAAGTATTCTCTTTTTAAGTTCTTGTAGAAAAGATTTTTCAACGGAGTTAAGTACTGGAAATCTTAGTTTTTCTCAAGATACTATTTTTTTTAATCGTGTTTTTGATAATATTAGTTCAAGTACGCATCAGTTTACGGTAAAAAATAATAGCGATAAAGATATTCGTGTTCCAAGTATTTCATTAGAGCGTGGAAATAATTCATTTTATAGGTTAAATGTTGATGGTGTTTCTGGAAAATCTTTTGAAGATGTTACTATTCTTGCGAAAGACAGTATTTTTGTTTTTTCTGAAGTAACCGTAGATTTTAATCAAGTTACAGATGCTGCATTTATGTATCGTGATAAAATTTTATTTGATAATGGTAGTAATGAACAAAAAGTTGAACTGGAAGCACAAGTTTTAGATGTTCATTTAATTAGACCAAACAGAACACAAATTGATGAAGGATTTGAATATGAAACTATAATTTTAGGTCAAAATGAAGAAGGAGAAGATGTTGGTATTAGAGGAACAAATCTAACGGAGAATACGACTTGGTCAAACGATAAACCCTATTTAATTTACAATTATGTTGGAGTTCCTTCTGGAAAAACTTTAACTATTGAAGCAGGTGCAAGATTACACTTTCATCAAAATTCAGGTATTATTGTACAGAATGGAGGAAAATTAATTGTAAACGGGAGTTTATCAACCACAGAGGAATTAGAAAATCAGGTTATATTTCAAGGCGACCGATTAGAAGAAAACTATACAGAGGTAGCAGGACAATGGGGAACCATTTGGCTGATGGAAGGAAGTAGTAATTCAGAAATAAATTATGCTACCATAAAAAATGCAACCATTGGCTTATTGGTTGATTCTAATAATTCTACGCCAACATTAAACATTAACAATTCACAAGTATTAAACACCTCTAGCTATGGGTTGTTTACTAGAGCTGGACAAATCACGGCTAAAAATTGTGTATTTACCAACAATGGTGATGCTTCAGTTTCATTAAACTTAGGAGGTTTATACAATTTCTATCATTGTACTTTAGCAAATTATTGGAATAATTCTAGCAGACAAAACCCAACATTAACTATCAACAATTCTTTTGAAACGGCTGAGGGAGTTTTTCTTTCAGACTTATCTTCAAATTTCACCAACTGCATCATTTATGGAAATCAACAAAAAGAATTTAGTATTGAGAAAATAGACGACAGTACCACTTTTAATTTTCAATTTAAAAACTGTCTAATCAAATTTGATGATCCAACCAATGAGTTTACAGACAATCCATTATATGGTTTTGGCAATACTTCAAATTACACCTCTATTTTATTTAATGAAGATCCTAATTTCTTCCATACTCAAAATACAGATGAAGAAATTATCAATCTAATTATTGGCGATGATTCTGCAGCAAATAACCAAGCAGACACTTCTATTTTAACAGATATTCTTTTGCAAAAAGATATTTTAGGAGTTGATAGAAGTGTTGGAAATTCTGATATTGGTGCTTATCAACACATCACTTTTCCTGTTGATGAATAGTTTTAACCACTAAGTCCACAAAGAAGACACAAAATTCACAAAGCTATTTGCAATTTATTGCTTTTTTTATGGTGTTACACAACTTTTACCATTTGGAGCAATGATCAATTTAGTGTCTGATGGTGAAATATAAGGTATTCCTAAACCCAATCCTCTTAAAATAAAAAGCAACCCAATAATCACAACAAAAACAGGTATTATTTTTTGAATTTTATTTCGCAAAGACAACTTTAAAACATTCCCTGCATAAACTGCCAAAGTCATCATAGGAATTGTTCCCATTCCAAATAAAAACATATAACTAGCACCCAAAAAAGTATTTGATGAAGCAATTGCTCCCATAAGTGCCATATATACTAATCCGCAAGGTAAAAATCCATTAAAAAACCCAATTAAAAAAATGGACTTATTAGATTTTTTGTTTAGATACAATCCCAATTGTTGTTTTACACCACCAATAACTTTATACAAAGGTTTTGTAATGTGAAATTTATTAAAAACTTTTACAGGAATTACAACGGATAATATCATAATTATTCCCATTAAAATGGATAAGCGTTGTTGAAAACCAGATAAAAACAAACCTCTACCAATAAAGCCAAATAAAACGCCAATTAAGGCATAGGTAATTAAACGACCTAAATGGTATAAAAACGTTTGAAATAACATTTTAGACTTACTACTTCGATCTAAAGGTAAAGCAAAGGCAATTGGTCCACACATACCAATACAGTGGAAACTTCCTAATAAGCCTAATATGAATGCAGTGTAAAGTATAGTTTTTGGTTTTTAGTCTTTGGTCTTATTAGTCTTTGGTCGTTGGTCCTTAGTCATTAGTTCTCCTTACATCGTCATGCTGAAGTTATTTCAGTATCTAATCAAACATTAATTTATCTTTATAAAGGTATTTTGTATTGTTAGCTGTCCAATCTATTTTAACATTATACAAACCAGAAACTAATTTATCTTTTGGAATTAATAATGAATTTTTAGAATCTAATTGAATAGGCAATTCAAAATCCAACTTCTCATTAGAAGTTCTTTGAAATTTGATAGTTCCTTCAATTTTAGAAAATTCAGAAGGAAAAAACACTTCAAGTCCTTTGTTATCAGATGCAATAATAACATCTTTTTTTAATTTTTTAGCATTATCAACTGCATCTATCTCTTGTTGATAATTCACTTCATCTTTATAGTATTGTTCACTTACAAGATGATGGTCATAACGTTTATCAGCAAATGACAAATACACAAAATAAAGTATAAAAATCATAAACGAAGCCATAAAGATGGCAATAGCTGTACCCCAATTTATTTTCATTTTAGTAGCCCATCTCTACCCTTCCATTTTTAGGAAGGGACTAATATTATGGGTTTGTAGTTTATTAAATAATTTAATGTATTACAACTGGTCCAGGGAAATTAGTAATAGCAGTTTCAATTAACTTTCCTTTAGAATAAACACCAACTTTAATTTTTTCTTTAGATGATTTTAAATCCTTTTTAGGAATTAGAATAAACACAGTACCTTCAACTAAAGCATGTTTTTTAACCGTTGAATTTCCACCAATCATTTTAATTTCTCCTTTGTGATTAATCAATTTTAAATCAATATCAGGAAATTCATCATTGGTTTTATTTATCAGTTTAAAGGTGTAAACATTTTTAATATGATCTCCTTCAGTATAATACATTTTTCCTGGTAAACGAACTATCGTAGCATCTACATCATTTCTTACAAATATTAATGAAACTAATAATCCCATTAAAATTAATAAAATGGCAGAATAAAATTTTAATCTATTCGTAAATTTAAAAGGCTCTCCTTTAGTAATATTATCCTCAGACGCATAGCGAATTAATCCTTTGTCAAAACCAACTTTATCCATTACTTCATCACACGCATCAATACACGCAGTACAGTTCACACATTCTAATTGTGTTCCATTACGAATATCAATACCTGTTGGACAAACTAGCACACATTGTTTACAGTCAATACAATCACCTAAACCAAGCTCATTTCTATCTTGACCTTTACGCATTTTTCCACGTCCATTTTCTGCCTCACCTCTTTTATGGTCATAAGCAACATTAATAGATTTGTTATCTAAAAGCACTCCTTGTAATCTTCCATAAGGACAAACAATAATACAAGCTTGCTCTCTAAACCAAGTAAATACAAAATAGAAAACTCCAGTAAATACCAACAGCTTAATAAAAGTACCTAATCGTGCAAAAGGACCTTCTTTAATATGCTGTATCAAAACATCACTTCCTATAAAATAGGCAAGAAATACATTGGCAATTAAAAAGGAAATAATGAAAAATATTGTCCATTTTAATCCTTTTTTTCTAATTTTCTCTGCATTCCAAGGTTGTTTATTTAAACGAATTTGTTTGAAGTGATCTCCTTCAATTGCAAATTCAATCTTTCTAAAAACCATTTCTAAAAATATAGTTTGTGGACACATCCATCCACAAAAAATCCGTCCAAAAATAATAGTAAATACAATTACAAATACTACACCTAAAAGAACAGAAATAACTAATAGATAAAAATCTTGAGGCCAAAACGGGAAACCAAAAATATTAAACTTTCTTTCGGCTAAATTAAATAACATAAACTGATTTCCATTTACTTTTATAAAAGGAAATGAAACCAACATAGCCAATAATATCCAAGAAACATAAGTCCTATAATTATAAAACTTTCCTTTTGGTTTTTTAGGATAAATAAAATTTCTACTACCAGAATCATCAATTGTTCCAATAGAATCTCTAAAAACTTCTTTTTTTTGATCTGACATTTTTTGTTTTTTAGTTTGAATAGTATAACAGTACAAAATTACAATTTATAATTGTTCTAAACAGTAACTTATGTAACCAAAGTGTATGTTTTTTTGTTAAAGTTAAAGAATAAAAAAACACCAAATGATTAGATTATTCATTTGGTGTTCTCATCAATTTATCTTATTTATAAATTACTTACTCCATGTAATATCACCTTGAGGTGCTTTAGGATTTGCAGGAGTAGTACCTTGTAAAGAAATTACATAACTTGCTAATAATTCTCTATCTGCTTTAGATATAGTAGCTTCCCAAGCAACCATCCCTTTTCCAGGACGACCTCCTTTAGAAATAGTATTAAATACTTTTTCAAATCCTCCACCTAATACCCATTTATTGTCTGTAAGGTTTGGACCTATTCCTCCTCCTCCATCGGCAGCATGACAAGCAAAACAAGTTTTTTCAGTAAACAATTGTTTTCCTTTAGCTAAACTTGCAGCATCTGTTGATGCTTTAGCTTCGGTATATTTTTCTGGATGGTCTTTTTTATCTTGTGCTCTCCAAGCTGCAACATTGGCTTTACCTTCGGCAACTTCTGCAGCATATTCTTTTTCTTGATTATAGTTTCCCATAAATATCATTGCATAGTAAAAAATACTAATAGCAATAGTTATGTAAAAACCATACAACCACCAAGGTGGCAAAACGTTATCTAACTCACGAATACCATCGTAATCATGGTCAGTCATTATATCTTCTTCTTTTCCAAGTTCGTTGGCTTTGGTCATATTCTTTACGAACTTTTGCCAACCTGATAAATTTTCTATATTATTACTCATAATTTTTATTTTTTTAGATAGCTCACACTCAAAAAGTGTGAGCTAACATATTTTTATTAATCTTCTAAAGGCATATTTTCTAAGTCTTTAATATTACTCTTTTTCATTTTTAAGACGATGAATAACATCACTACAAAAACAGTAAAAAAAGTAACTAAAGAGATAATAGGATAAATAGATACTCCATCCATATTATCAAAATTGTGTTTTAAAAATCTAATCATTATTATTTATTTTTAATATCAGTTCCTAAACGTTGTAAATAAGCAATAATTGCTACAACTTCTTTTTTCTCTATATGTTTATCACCATAGTTGGTAACATAATCTGGATCATTTCTAAGTTCTTGCTCTATACTTTTTGCTTGCTTTTTAAGTGACTCTGGAGCCGCTGCAATCTCTGCATCTGTATAAGGCACGCCAACAGCACGCAAAGCTTTCATTTTTGCTTGAACATTACTAGCGTCTAAATCATGTTTAGAGAACCAAGTATATTTAGGCATAAAGTTACGTGTTGTTCCTAAGATTTTATCTTCCATTGGAGAGGTATTCATAGGATCTAAGAAGTGGTTAAAATGCCAGTTTGAATTGTATTTTTTACCAATTCTATGTAAATCTGGACCTGTTCTACGAGAACCCCAAAGGAAAGGATGATCATAAACAAACTCACCAGCTTTTGAGTATTCACCATAACGTTCTACTTCAGAACGGAACGGTCTAATCATTTGTGAGTGACAGTTATTACAACCTTCACGTATATATAAATCACGACCTTCAACTTCTAATGGTGTATAAGGTTTTACTGATGAAATAGTAGGTATATTAGATTTAACTAACATTAATGGAACAAATTCTACTAATCCACCTATTAAAATAGCAACAGTTGCCAAAATAGTAAACAATACAGTACGTCTTTCTAACCATGAATGCCAATGTTCACCAGCAATTCGTTTAGAACTAATTTTTTTAAGAGGCATTGCTTCTGCTAACTCATCACCAACAAAAGAACCTTTTTTAGATGTCATAATTAAGTTGTAAGCCAACATAATGAAACCTGTTAAATATAAGGTTCCACCTAAAGCACGCATCCAATACATTGGTAAAATTGCAGTTACCGTTTCAAGGAAGTTACCATAAGCTAAAGTACCATCTGGATTAAATTCTTTCCACATTAAAGCTTGCATAAATCCTGCAATATATAATGGTATGGTATAAAATAAAATACCAATTGTACCAATCCAAAAATGTTGGTTTGCTAATTTTTCGGAATATAATTCTGTATTAAATAATTTTTTAGCTAACCAGTACAACATACCAGAAATCAAGAAACCATTCCACGCTAAAGTACCAACGTGAACGTGACCAACAATCCAATCTGTATAATGCGCAATAGCATTCACATTTTTAAAGGACAACATTGGTCCTTCAAAAGTTGCCATACCATAACCTGTAATTGCAACAACAAAGAATTTTAAAATTGCAGATTCACGCACTTTATCCCAAGCACCACGAAGTGTTAATAAACCATTAATCATTCCACCCCAAGATGGGAAGATTAACATTACTGAAAACACAGTACCTAAATTTTGTGTCCAACTAGGTAAAGCAGAATATAATAAATGGTGAGGTCCAGCCCAAATATAAATAAATATTAAAGACCAAAAGTGAATGATTGATAATCTATATGAATATACAGGTCTATTAGCAGCTTTAGGAACAAAATAATACATTAAACCTAACATTGGTGTTGTTAAGAAAAAGGCAACTGCATTATGACCATACCACCATTGTATCATGGCATCTTGAACACCTGCATAAACAGAATAAGATTTAATAGCAGTAGCTGGCATCTCTAAGTTGTTAAAAATATAAAGTACCGCAATGGTTACTAAAGTTGAAATGTAGAACCAAATAGCCACATAAATATGACGTTGACGTCTTTTTAGCAAAGTACCAATCATATTAATACCCATTACTACCCAAATAAGAACAACAGCAATATCAATTGGCCATTCTAACTCAGCGTATTCTTTAGAAGAAGTCATCCCTAAAGGTAAAGTGATTGCTGCGGCAACAATAATTAATTGCCAACCCCAAAAATGAATGCGACTTAAAGTGTCATTAAACATTCTTGTTTTTAATAATCTTTGCATGGAATAATACATTCCTACAAAGAAACCATTTCCAACAAAGGCAAAAATGGCTGCATTGGTATGCAATGGTCTTAATCGTCCAAAACTTAACCATGGAATTCCCTCCATATAATTTGGAAATAAAAATAGTAAGGCAACCATCAAACCGACAGTCATACCAACAACTCCCCAAAGAATTGTTGCCCAGAAAAATAGCTTGACTATCTTATTGTCATAATAAAATTGTTCTTTCTGCATAATTTAAGTTAATTTAGTTTATATTAATTTAGTTAATTTTATACTGAAAACACATTCAGTAAGTTTCAATTTAGTTTACTTTTTTTCCTTTGTTTTCACCAATTCATCATCAAACAACATTCTTACAGATGGTGTGTACATATCTTCATACTGCCCTTTTTTAACCGTTTTTATAAAAACGAATAAAAAGAAAATTGCAAGTATTACACTTACTACAATCATAATATAAATAACATCCATAATTGTCTTTTTTTATATAACTGCAAAGATAACAAAAACTATTCATTCTATTACATGACAAATATCAGTTTATGAAAAATATTTTTATTCAACTTGTTAAAAACCAATTAAATATAAAAGAGTTTAAAGTCTTTTAAATAACTTAAGCATTGTATCTATTGATGTTTTGAACAAAAAAGCGAATAGAAAAATCAGAATTTAAAACGAAATTATTTATAGTTAAATAATATTTTCAAGGTTATTAATATACTTCAAAAAACACAATGAAAAATTTTATTCGTATAAAAAGAAGTAATGACCTATAATTTAGACGCATTTTTAAAATTAAATTTCTAAAGTGTTTTTTTAGCGGAAATTATATTCGTCAAAACGGTTACAAACACCACAACAGAAATAGAACTTAAAGGCATTAATATTGCGGCAATAATAGGCGATAATTGTCCAGAAATAGCAAAATACATACCTATAATATTGTATAAAAAAGATAAAATAAAACTTGCTTTTACAATTTTTATAGTGTCTTTAGATAGTTTTAAGAAATTGGGCAGTTTCTGAAACTGACTAGCATCTAGAATTGCATCACTTGCAGGTGAAAAAACATTGGTGTTTTCAGATAATGCAATCCCAAAATTAGCTTGAGCTAATGCTCCTGCATCATTTAAACCATCACCCATCATGAATACTTGCTTTCCGTTATCTTGTAACTTTTTAATGTATTTTAATTTATCTTCTGGTTTTTGATTAAAAGCAAATTGTGTGTTTGGAGGTAATATAGTTTCTAAATAAGCTTGTTCTCCTTGATTATCACCAGACAAAATAACCAAATCATATTCTTTTGAAAGTCGCTTAAATATTTTCTTTAAATCTTTTCGGTAAGAATTCTTAAAAATATATCGCCCTTTTAATTGTTTATTTATAGATATATAAATAGAAGTTTCATTATTGTTTTGATGTACTACTCCTAAAAAATGAGCACTTCCTAAAGTGTAAAATTGCTGATTAACATTTGCTTGAATTCCTTTTCCTAAAGTTTCTTTAAAATCCGTTACATTTTCTTCTTTCCCTAAGGGTAAAAAATCAAATAACATTCTATTTAATGGATGATTAGAAGAGCGAATAATATTGCGAATAGCATTTATTTCATCAGCAGTTAAAGTATCTCCTTTATATATAATGGTTGTGTCTTTATTGGTAGTTATTGTTCCTGTTTTATCAAAAACTAGCGTATCTATTTTGGATGCTTGCTCTATTCCGTTGGCATTTTTAAGGTAAAATTTTCGTCTTCCAAAAATACGCAACATATTTCCTAGTGCAAAAGGAGCAGATAAAGCCAACGCACACGGACAAGCAATAATTAAAACAGCTGAAACCACATTAAAAGCTACTGACTTATCTTTAAAAAACCAAAATATTCCAGCTACTAAAGCAATTCCTAAAATAGCAAAAGTAAAATATTTACTTATAGAATCAGTCAAATCTTTTATACCGTGATTTAGCTCTTTTTTAAAAGCATCATTAGACCACAATTGCGTTAAATAACTTTGTTGAACGGATTGCAATACATCCATTTCAATTGCACCAGTTAATTGCTTTCCTCCTGCAAATAATTTATCACCAGATTTTTTACTTACAGGAACAGCTTCACCTGTTACAAAACTATAATCAATATTCGCCTCTCCATTAATTAAAATACCATCAACAGGTATGAGTTCTTCGTTTCTAATAAGCAATCTGTCTCCTTCTTTAATTTTAGCTACTTCAATGTTTTGTTCTTTTCCATCAATGATTTTGGTTACTGCAATAGGAAAATACGATTTATAATCTCGTTCAAATGACAAATAATTATAGGTTCTTTGCTGAAAAACTCTTCCTAATAACAAAAAGAAAACCAAACCTGATAGACTATCAAAAAAACCTTGACCTAAATCTAGCAAAACTTCAAGTACACTTCTAATAAACAGAACAGATATTCCTAAAACAATAGGAACATCAATATTTAAAATATGATGTTTTAAGCCTTTATAAGCCGAAATAAAATAATCTTTTGCTGCATAAAACACCACAGGCAATGAAAACAGCAACATTAAATATCTAAAGGTATATTTATAATGATCTAACCAGACTCCATCATTCTGAAAATATTCTGGAAAAGAGAGCAACATAATATTTCCAAAAGAAAAACCAGCAACTGCTACTTGATAAATAAGTGTTTTATTTGATTTATGTTTACCGCTTTCAGCATCCTCAAGACTTATAAAAGGCTCATAACCAATAGAACTAATTAATTCCACCACTTGTTTTAAAGTGATTTTATCATTTTTAAAGGTTATCCGAATTGTTTTTTTAGGAAAATTAACATTAGACACTAAAATACCATCATTCAATTTATTCAAATTTTCTAAAACCCAAATACACGAACTGCAATGCATACTTGGAGTATAAAACGATACAACGGAAGTCTCTCCATCATTAAATTCTAATAACTTTTCAGCAATTTCTAGAGTATCTAAATAATTGTATTTTCCTTTAATTTCTTTTGGTACAGAACCAGGACTTTGTTCAAAATCATAATAACAGCCTAATTCATTCTGATTTAAAATTTCATAAACCGTTTTACAACCATTACAACAAAAAACTTTTTCGCCAATAGTATATTGATGATCTTTACAATCTAATCCGCAATGATAACATGTTTCTTTCGCCATTATAAACAATAAAATGATTGCAAAAATATTACTTTAAACTGTGATTGTATGCTTAAAACATAAAATAATAGCTAAATAATTGAAAAACAAATCTCAAAAATAAATTGTAATGTAACAAATATTACCAATAAAAATAATAAAACTATGATGATTATCATTTAAAA
>CAZYKN010000022.1:1458-12145 GCA_964648135.1 uncultured Flavobacteriaceae bacterium | reverse complement strand
GTAACAATCCACGTTTTTTCATCCAAAAAATAGAGCAAAAAGCACCAGAAAAGAAGATTCCTTCTACTGCCGAAAAGGCGATTAAGCGTTCTGCAAAACTATCAGATTCTATCCATTTTAAAGCCCATGCTGCTTTTTCAGTAATTGCTGGAAATATTTCTATAGCTCTAAATAATTCATCTTTTTCATTATCATTATCAATATAAGTATCAATTAATAAAGAATATACTTCAGAATGAATTTGCTCCATCATTAATTGAAAACCATAGAAAAATTTTGCTTCTGGATATTGTACTTCGCTGATAAAATTTTCAGCTAAATTTTCATTCACAATACCATCAGAAGCTGCAAAAAAGGCTAAAATATGTTTAATAAAATATTTTTCATCGTGCGTAAGCTTTGTATTCCAGTCGATTACATCTTGTTCTAAATCTACTTCTTCTGCTGTCCAAAAACTTGCTTCCTGTTTTTTATACCAATCCCAAATATCATGATGTTTAATAGGAAAGATAACAAAGCGGTCTTTGTTAGGGACTAAAATAGGTTCTAAGTTTGCCATTTTTGGTATAATTTATAAGTTAATTTTCAATAAAATTCTACAGAAGAATCGGGTTTACAAAGATTGGAAAAATATGTAGTAAAACAAAATAATAGTTATTCACAAAACAAGGCAAGTTTTTAACAAAATGGAAAAATCATCAAAAAAATATTATTTATTTTTTCGATATAAAATATTAAAATTCAATATATTATGTTAGTGCTTTGTTTATAAACATAGGATTTATAAGGGTTTATTAAAAAGCGCAGAAAACTTCTTTTTTTCATTAAAAAAGGATAAATTTTTCAAAAAAAAATATTAATTTTAAAGTTAAAAAATACGTTCAGAGATATCTATTCAGTTATTATTTTCACTCAAATATAACAATACTCTTGTGAAGATGCTTAGTTGCATGTTTTTCTGATTTATTTGAATAAATGTTATAATTTAAATTTCAAGTATTAAAGACAACCTTTTTTCCTCTCATAAACTTTGCGCCTTTGCGTCTTTGCGAGAGAAATCAGGGAGAATAGTAAAAAATCAACAACCACAATCTTTGTTACAATTCTTTTTCCCTTTAGGTTTAAAAAAGAATTTTCTCACTAAAAAAAGTACAGCAAATCCTAGAATGATATAAGTAATTATTTGTTGAAACATTAGTGAGAAGCTTTTTCTATTTTATATAAATACATATTAATTACGTTCTGCAAACCTAAATATAGAGATTCTGAAATGAGCGCATGACCAATAGAAACCTCTAATAAATTTGGTATATTCTTAGCAAAAAATTCAATATTGTCTAAACTCAAATCATGTCCAGCATTTACTCCTAAACCTATTTCTTTTGCAAATGAAGCGCTTTTAATGTAGGGTTTTATAGCTTCTTTATTTCCTTTGGCGTATTGTGTTGCAAAGTCTTCGGTGTAAAGTTCAATTCTATCAGCTCCCAATTTTGCTGCGGATTCAATATAAGCATGATTATTGTCCATAAAAATAGAAGTTCTTATATTATTCTTTTTAAATTCAGTTACAACTTCTTTTAAAAAATCAAAGTTTTTTACCGTATCCCAACCAGCATTTGAGGTAAGTGCATCTACAGAATCTGGCACCAAAGTTACTTGATTAGGTTTATTTTTTAAAACTAAGTCTATAAAAGACTTTATCGGATTTCCTTCAATATTATATTCCGTTGTAATTATTTTTTTTAAATCTGGCACATCTGCATATTTAATATGTCGTTCATCTGGTCTTGGATGAATAGTAATTCCTTGAGCACCAAATTCTTGAATATCAATAGCTACTTGAACTAAATTTGGAGTATTTCCTCCACGAGCATTACGCAAAGTAGCAATTTTATTAATATTTACACTTAATTTTGTCATTTGGTTTAATCTTTGCGTCTAAATTATTAAAGACAATTTGTATTATTTATCAGCAAAATTAGTCTATTGTAATTAAAATTGACTTATTTTGCATAATAATCATTAACTAAAATATTTTATACCAATTTGATTTTATAATTTCGTAAAAATTATATTGAATTATTTTTTGCAAGGTTGAAGTTTATCTAACAGCTGTTTTTTTCAAAGACACAACCCTTTTTGTTAAGCAACAAAACTGTAATTACGTTTGTTTTTTAATGCTAGTAGTTTTGTTTGTTATTTTTTTGTAACTTTGCGGAGGTAAAGATTATAAATTACAACTATGAGAGACTTTAATTTACATAAAGAAAAAGCGGTTAATAGCCTTTTATTCATAGTAAGTAGTCTTGAAAAAGCGGATACACACAAAACGTATAAAATTCTATATTTTGCCGATCAAAAACACCTTTTAAAATATGGAAGACCCATTTTTGGTGATACATATATAAAAATGGAATATGGTCCTGTTCCTTCATTTGTTAAAAATGTTGTTGATGAAAATATTCAAGGGTTAGAAGAGGTTGTTGCTAAATACAACAAATATTTTGTAAAACCTTTAGTTGAACCAAATTTGGATTATTTATCTGAAAGTGATTTAGAGTGTCTAAAAGAGGCAATAAAAGAGAATAAAGATTTAGATTTTGCAACATTAACAAAAAAATCTCACGATTATGCATACAATAAAGCAGTTTGGAATATTGATTATATTGACATGGCAAAAGCTGCTGGAGCTGATGAAAATTTACTCAAGTTCATTAGTGTACAAAAAACCAACGATAATTTAGAGCTAATTTAGTATGAGCTTAGGAGATTTCTTTCCAGATGATTTAAAAAATCAGTTTGCTAAAAGAAATATAGATTTAGGTAGTGCTATTTTGATTAAAATTCCTGACTTTTCGGTAAATTATGATAAATATATAATAGTAATTGCTAAAGATAATACTAAAAAAGATATAGCTTATGTAGTTATTAATTCTAAAATAAACCTAAATATTGCTTATAATTCATATTTACAATCTTTACATATAAAAATAGATAAAGCAAATAACCCTTTTCTTGATAAAGATAGTTTTGTAGATTGTTCAAAATTAAGAGAGTTTTCAATTAATAATGTTATTGATTTTTTAACAAATAACCCAGAAAGAGCTGTTGGAAATGTTAGTTCAAATATTCTAAAATTAATTCATACAACTATAACAACTGCTAAAACAATTGAACCATATATTAAGATAAAATTCGGTTTCTAATTACTACCAACATTATGCTAACAATAGATTATTTATCAAACGATGTAAAACCGCTCACATTAAGCAATACCATTGCAGATGCCAAAGCTTTGTTTAGTGAGCTTATTTTTACACACATTCCCGTTGTTGAAAACGGAATATTTTATGGCTTAATTGCCGAAGCTGATTTGTTAGTTTACACTGAAGATGATAAACCTATCAGCGAAATTCGTTATACATTACAAGCATTTTTTGCAAAAGAAGATCATGTATGGTTGGATTTGTTAGAAGTTTTTTCAAGTAATGAAGCCAATATTATTCCTGTACTTGATCAAAAAAACAATTATATAGGTTATTATGAATTATCAGATATTTTACACCTATTAAGTAATACGCCTTTTTTACAAGAAATGGGAAATATCTTAATTGTTTCAAAACATAAAAAAGATTATTCTCTTAGCGAAGTTGCTCAAATTGTAGAAAGTAATGATGCTAAACTTTACGGAGTGATTGTTTCTGGATATAAAAATGAAGATGTGGTTTTAACCATTAAATTATTTAGCGATAATATTAATGATGTCATTCACACTTTTAGAAGATATGATTATCATATTATTTTAGGAGTACATGAAGATGAATATCTAGATGATTTACAAAAACGCTCAGAGTATCTTCAAAAATATTTGAATATTTAGCCTATGAAAGTAGCCATTTACGGACAATATTATAAAAAAGAAGTTGCTATTTATATTAAAGAGTTATTTCGTGTTTTAGAAAAAAACGATATTCAACTTATGGTTGAATTGGCATTTTACAAGCTACTCAAAAAGAAAAATACCATTTCTCAAGATTTTAATACCTTTAATAGTAATGAAGATTTAAAAAATATTGATGTATTTTTAACTGTTGGTGGTGACGGAACTTTTTTGCGTTCCATCAGTTATATAAAAGATTCAAATATTCCTATTTTAGGGCTAAATGTTGGTCGTTTAGGGTTTCTAGCCAATGTGCAAAAAAACAGAATAGAAGAAGCTATTTCCTCCTTACTAAAAAAAGAATACACTATTGTTGAACGGAGTTTGCTACAAGTGCAAACCTCTCCACAAATGGAAGCTTTAGAAGATTTTAACGTTGCATTAAACGAAATTTCTATTGTTAGAAAAAACTCAACTGCAATGATTACTGTAGAAACATTTTTAGATGATGAGTTTCTAACCTCGTATTGGGCTGACGGCTTAATTGTAGCCACACCAACAGGTTCAACAGGTTACTCGTTGAGTTGTGGAGGACCCGTAATTTCACCTACTTCAAAAAATATGATATTAACACCTATTGCACCTCATAATTTGAACGCAAGACCTTTGGTTATTCCTGATGAAACCAAAATAAAACTCAAAGTAGTAGGTCGTGAAAAAAGAGCTTTATTATCCTTAGATTCTAGAATAATGACCATTCCTAATAACGTTGATGTTTATGTAGAAAAAGCAAATTATACCATTAAAACCATTCAGCTACACAATCAAACATTCTTAAAAACACTTCGTGAAAAATTACTTTGGGGAGAAGATATTCGGAATTTATAAATATTAAATTTGATTGAATAACGGTTTTTGAAGTTGTTAATAAATAACATCTTGTTTATATAATTATTAAGGGTTGTTTTTTTATTAGTTTATCATAATCTGTCTAGTGCCTTATATCGTGTAGCAAAGCGGTCTTAAATCTTTTAACTAACAATAGCTTGTAATACAATAAATTCCATTTAAACCGTTTATATTAAATAAATCTTCTAATAAATTTAAGAATTAGTATATTTGCAACCAATTTTTATAAAAGCAACCTAAAACTTTCTTAAAAATATAAATAGTAAACTTATGAATAATCGTTTAACAACTCTTTTTTTATTGCTTTCAACCCTATTTTCATATAGTCAAATTAATGAATTAGGAATTAGCGTTGGAGGTACAAATTACATTGGTGATGTAGGTGATGAAGCATACATTGCACCAAATGATTTATATTATGGCTTAATTTATAAATGGAACGTAACGCCTCGTTACGCTATAAGAGCTCAAGCCACTTATCTTAAAATTCAAAGTGATGATGCTGAGTCTAAAAATGGAATAAAACGAGCTAGAGGTTATAGTTTTAAAAACTCCATTAAAGAACTAGCAATAGGAATAGAATTTAACTATTACAATTATTCTTTAAATAAACCTGGCTTAGGATCAACACCTTATTTAATTGCCGAAGTTGCCTTAATAAATTACAATGTAGTTACTAGAGAAACTACACCAAATAATTTTAATACTGAAGGTAAAATGGGTTTTACCATACCTGTAGGAATAGGTTTTAAAACAAAAATAGCTCCAAACGTTGGTTTTGGAATTGAAGGAAAATTACGCTACACTTTTGCAGATAATCTAGACTATAACAATCCAGATTTCCCTCAATTGAGTTTTGGAAACCCAGATAGCAATGATTGGTACGTTTCTATTGGAGCAAATTTAGTATTTGGCTTTGGTAGAAAAAGCTGTTATAGTGAAGGAGCTACATTTTAATAAGCATGCAATTAATTTCTCAAATAGATAAAAACAAATTACCGCAGCACATTGCTGTTATAATGGATGGTAACGGTCGTTGGGCAAAACAACGAGGGAAATTACGCATATTTGGTCATCAAAATGGGGTAAATGCTGTTAGAGAAACCGTAACCACAGCAGCAGAATTAGGTGTAAAAGTCTTAACACTTTACGCTTTTTCAACCGAAAACTGGAACAGACCAAAAAGAGAAGTTGATATGTTAATGAGTTTATTAGTAAATTCTTTAAAAAAGGAATTGAAACTATTTACAAAAAATAATATCTCTTTACAAACTATTGGCAACATCCAATCACTTCCAAAAAAAGCACAAAAAGAATTGAATGAAGTTATTGAGAAAACAAAAAACAACACGCATCTCATTTTAAATTTAGCTTTGAGTTATAGCTCAAAAGAAGAAATTGTTAATGCTGTCAAAAATATTTCTAAAAAAATTGTTAATAATCAACTTTCCGTTGAAGAAATTGATGAAAATATTATAAATAACCATTTATATACTCGTAATTTGCCAAATGTTGATTTAGTAATAAGAACAAGTGGCGAAAAAAGAATTAGTAACTTCTTATTATGGCAAATTGCTTATGCAGAACTTTATTTTACAAAGGTGTTTTGGCCAGATTTTAATAAAGAAGAATTCTATAAAGCAATCATAGACTATCAACAACGAGAGAGAAGATTTGGTAAAACCAGTGATCAATTAAAAAATGATGAATAAATACAAAAACAATATATTAGTAGCTCTTTTATTACTTTTAGGAACAACTATTTATGCTCAAGAAATTAAAACAGATACTAAAAAAGATTCTGTAACAGATTTCACAAAAGCAAAAAGATATACTTTAGGCGGAATTTCTATTAAAGGAAATAACCGTTTTAGCGAGCAATCTATTAAGGCTTACGCAGGATTAACCATAGGTAAAGAAATAAAAATTCCTGGTGATGAACTCTCAAGTGCCATCAAAAAATTATGGAAATCAGATTTGTTTAGTAATGTAGATGTTTACGCAGCAAAAATCGATGGAAACACCATTTATTTAGAATTTGACATAAAAGAATTATCCAAAATAGGTAAAGTAACCATCACAGGATTAAGAAAAGGACAAATTAGCGATTTAGAAAAAGAAATTGAATTTAAAAAAGGCGCAATGCTTACAGAGAATTTAATTACAACCACTAAAAATTACATTCAAGATAAATTTAAAAAGAAAGGTTTTCTTAAAACAAAAGTAAATATTGCTACTAAAGTAGATACAACAGACAATACTATTCTTTCTTCTATAAGAATTGATAAAGGAAAAAGAGTAAAAATTAAAAATTTCCGTTTTCACGGAAATGAAGCCTTAACATACAGAAAATTAAGAAAAGCCTTTAAAAAAACCAAACAACGTTTCTTTCCTAGATTTTGGAGACCTTCTAAATTAGTAGATGAAGATTATGATGCAGGTTTGGAAAAATTAATATCTAAATATCAAGAAAAAGGATATCGTGATGCACAAGTTTTAAGTGATTCTATTTCATGGAATGATGACAATACCATAAATATTGATATCAATTTAACCGAAGGAAAACAATACAAATTTGGAGATATTAAATTCTTAGGAAATACGGTATTTACCGATGAACAATTAGAAGCCTTTTTAGGATTGCACAAAGGCGATGTATATAATGGTAAACTCTTAACCGAAAGAGTAAACGGTGATGGAACTCCAGACTCACAAGATATATCTAATACATATATGAATAGAGGTTATATGTTTTCTAACGTAACACCTGTTGAAACTGCTGTTAAAGACAATGCCATTGATTTAGAAATAAGAATTCATGAAGATGAACAAGCAACCGTTAAAAATGTAACTGTTGTTGGAAATGATAAAACCAATGACCATGTAGTTTATAGAGAACTCCATACAAGACCTGGCGATTTATTTAACAAACAAGCTATTATCCGTTCTGTTAGAGAAATTTCTGGTTTAGGTTTCTTTGATCCAGAAGCTGTTGTTCCAGATGTTAAACCAAATTATGCAGAAAAAACAGTGGATATTGAATATAGCGTTGCCGAAAAAGGTTCTAGCCAAATTGAACTACAAGGTGGTTATGGTGGAGGTTCATTTATTGGAACATTAGGATTATCGTTTTCTAATTTTTCCATTAAAAATTTATTCAATAAAAAAGCTTACACACCAATTCCTATGGGAGATGGTCAAAAATTAGCTTTACGCTTTCAAGCAAGTAAATACTCAAGCACCTACAGTTTTTCGTTTACAGAACCTTGGTTTGGTGGAAAAAAACCCAAAGCATTATCCTTTTCTATTTACGACTCAAAGCAATTTAGATACAATTATGCTACAAGAGATGTAGATAAAAATCAGAAAATAGATATTTTAGGTCTTTCTTTAGGTTTAAATCAACGTTTAAAATGGCCAGATGATTTCTTTACCTTATCAACAAGTGTAAGTTATCAACGTTATACCCTTAAAAATTACTTCTTCCCTACCTTTAATTTTGATAATGGAAAATCTAATAATTTATCATTTGGTGTAAGTTTAAATAGAAGTTCACAAGGTCCAAATCCTATTTATCCAACAAAAGGATCTCAGTTTAGTATTGGAGCTAAATTAACACCTCCATTTTCTTTATTTCAAGATAAAAACTACACGACTATTTCTAATCAAGAAAAATACAAATGGTTAGAATTTTATAAAGCAAGTTTTTCAAGTAAATGGTTTAATGAAATTAGTAAAAAATTAGTATTGGTTACCAGTGCAGACTTTGGTTTGTTAGGAGCTTATAACAATGAATTAGGTATTTCTCCATTTGAACGTTTTTACGTTGGTGGTGATGGTCTTGGAGGAGGTTACCAATATGACGGAAGACAAACTATTGGTTTAAGAGGTTACCCAAACTCTAGTTTAACTCCAAACGGAGGAGGAACAGTATATGATAAATTTGTATTAGAAATGCGTTATCCAATTACCTTAAAACCATCAGCATCTATCTATGTTTTAGGTTTTCTTGAAGGAGGAAATACCTACAATGACTTAAAAAAATTCGACCCATTCTTACTTAAACGTTCCGCTGGTGTAGGCTTACGATTATTTATGCCATCGTTTGGTTTATTAGGGATAGATTTTGCTCATGGGTTTGATGATGTTCCAAATAATCCAGGTGTTAAATCAGGTTGGCAAACACACTTTACTATTGGTCAGCAATTTTAGTAAATACAAAACAATAATTATGTATATTTGTAGTTATGTATAAAGTTTGGCACGATTATTTCTAACTAACCTAATGTAATTATGATAAAGAAAATTTTAATATTCGTTTTATTAGTATCGCAATTTAGCTTTGCTCAAAAAGCTCAAAAAGTGGGCTATATTGATAGAGAATATATTTTAGAAAATGTTCCTGAGTATAAAACAGCGCAATCTAAATTAGACGCAAAAATTAATAAATGGAACGTTTCTCTTAATAAATTAAAATCAGATATTGATAACTTAAAACTGACTTTAGTTAATGAGAAAGCACTATTAACTCCAGATATTATTGCAGAACGTGAAGAAGATATTAGCATTAAAGAAACAGCATTAAAAGAAAAAAAAGAAGCCTATTTTGGAACATCAGGAGATTTGTTTATGTTGCGCAAACAATTAGTGAAACCAGTGCAAGATCAGATTTTTAATGCCATTCAAGAAATTGCTAAAACAAAAAAATACGATATTATTCTTGATAAAGCTGGTAACGATTTAGTAATGCTTTATACCAATCCAAAATATGATATAAGCGAATTGGTACTTCAAAAAATTGTAAAAGGTCGTAAGAAAAAAGCAACAGAAAAGAAAAAATCTGACAATCAAATAGCGAGAGAACAAAAGAAAAAAGAGCTTAAAGCTAAAGCTGAAGATCGTAGAACAAAACAAGAAAAGCTAAGAGATCGTATTAAAAAGCAAAATGAAGCTAAAGCTGCAAAAAGAGAAGCGATTAAAAAAGCAAATGCTGCAAAAAGAGCTAAACGAATTGCAGATGCAAAAGCAAGAAGAGAGGCATTGAAAAATAAAGGTAAAAAGAAACCTAAAACAACAGATAAAACGGATAAAAAAGAAAATGTAGCCAAAGAAAAACCGCTTATTGATAAAAAAGAGGTTGAAGATAAAGAAGCAAAAAGTAAAACAGCCGTTGAAAATAAAACAGAAGAATCTGTTAAAAAAACAAAAGAAGCGCTAAGAGCAGAAAAAGTGCAAAAACTAAAAGATAGAGCAGCTGCTAAAAAAGCAAAAAGAGATTCTTTAAGAAACGTAGCCAATGAAAAACGTGCAAAAAAACTAAAAGAAATAGAAGAACGTAAAAAGAAATTACAAGAAAGTAAAAACAAAAACAATTAATATTAAAAATAGATTAAAATGAAGAACATTAAAACAATCCTAGTAGCCATAGTATTATTTACAACAGGTTTTACAATGAATGCGCAAGTAGCACACATTAATAGCGAAGAATTAGTAGCTGCAATGCCAGAAACTAAAGCTATGCAAAATCAGTTAAAAACTCTTGGGCAAGGATATGATACTGAGTACAAAGCGCAAGTAAATGCCTTACAAGCAAAGTTGCAAAAGTATCAAACAGAAGCAAGTACAAAATCTAATGACGAAAATGAAAAACGTCAAAAAGAAATTGCTGAAATTCAACAAAAATTACAAGTGTACTTACGTTCTGCTCAAGAAGATGTACAAAAGAAAGAAATGGAATTGTTAAAACCAATTATTGAAAAAGCTCAAAAAGCAATTCAAGATGTAGCAAAAGAAAAAGGAATTAAATATGTATTAGATTCTACTCCAGGAAAAGGACTTATCGTTTTTGATGGTGAAGACTTAATGGCTGCAGTAAAAGCAAAATTAGGAATGTAATAA
>CAZYKN010000022.1:0-1358 GCA_964648135.1 uncultured Flavobacteriaceae bacterium | reverse complement strand
TAAAACAAAAATACCTTTGTGCATTCGCAATCCAATTTTAAAATAATGTTCTTCAAGAGGAATGAAACCTTTCCTTTTAATCAATTCATCTGTATGCCTTGTTAAATTACAACCTTCGGCAAATCTTTTCCATAACGGATTTAAGAGTTTTTCAACTCTAGCTTTCGATTTTTCATTAGAATGAATATGTTCAATAATAATGAGTTTTCCATCAGGTTTCAACCATTTTTTAAAGTTATCAATGGTTTTATTTGGATTTTTTATAGTACATAATACCAAAGTAGAAACTATGGCATCTAAGCTGTTTTCACCTATTTTATCATGCAGTTTTTCATCATTAATATCAAGGTTTACTAATTCAATATTTTTATTATTTATCTTCTGAATTGATTTATCCAACATAGGCTTAGAAGGTTCAACAGCAAAAACTTTTACCTTGTTATTAAAATATTCAAAATTAACACCTGTTCCAGAACCAACATCTAACACAGTACCTTGTAATTTGCCAAGCATACGTTTTCTGTCTTTTTCAATCTTTTTTTCAAAAGACACCATGTATTTGTCGTAATATTTAGCGAATAGTTTGGCATAAAATTTTCCCATAATTACGAATTATTTTCTGTCAAAATCAGCTGGAATTTCTCCCCAAGCTTTGGTTTCCCATTTTAAAATATACTTATTGCTAATCATTTCTGGATTATTAGTTAACCATTTTATAGCTCTTTCTACCAAATCAAAAATTTCTTTGTTTTCTTTATTTTGTTTTATGGTAGTATTGATCTTTTTTTTCCAAACCCAACCAATGGCTGTTCTACTATCAGAATAAACAGGTAAGGATAATTTATTTTTTTTAAGCCAAGACAATCCATGAACTAAAGCCAAAAATTCCATTAAATTATTGCTTCCTCCTTTAAAAGGACCTTGTTTAAAAAGCACCGTTTTTGTATCGGTATAAACACCTTGGTATTCCGCATTTCCTTTGTGATCGCAAGCACCATCAACGGCAATACTATTTAGAATTGGTTGTCCAATTTTTTTTAACTCCTCTTTACTTAAAGTAGTTTCAAAAATAGTTTTACCTATAAAATCTTCATAATTACCTTGAAGTGCTTTTTTAGCAAGTGCTTCCGTTTTAAACGATTTATATTTAGCATATTGAAAACCTTCTATTTGCTTTTTGCACTCTTCCCACGAAGTAAAAACACCTCTTTTTTTTCCTTCCCAAACAACATAGTATTTCTTCTTTTTTGCCATTGATTACTTTAATTTACACTGAATATTATTTAACAAAGATAAATAATTTATAGCGTATTTTGATGTTGAATTGGTATTATTGCAGTGTTGAGCCACGAATTACA
>CAZYKN010000021.1:0-12159 GCA_964648135.1 uncultured Flavobacteriaceae bacterium | reverse complement strand
TCTAATAACGCTTTTCTAGAAACTTTATCTTTTTTAGTTCTTGGGTCTTTTCCAAAATATTTAATTTCGAATTCATCACCTAAATTAACAACGTCTGTAACTTTGTCTGTACGTTCCCAAGCTAATTCTGATATATGAACTAAAACCTCGTTTCCTGGAGCATTTAAATATTCTACTACTGGTCCAAAATCTAATATTTTAATCACTTTTACTTTATATGTTTCACCAACTTCTGGTTTAAAAGTAATGGATTTTATTTTAGCGATAACCTCATCAATTTTAGTTTGATCTGTTCCTTGAATTTCAACTACACCATTTTCATTTTCATCTTCTGTAATTGCAATAGTAGTTCCTGTTTCTTTTTGCATTTCTTGAATTACTTTTCCTCCAGGACCAATAATTGCTCCAATAAATTCGTTTTTAACAATAACCGTAACCATTTTTGGTGCGTGATCTTTTACTGTTGTATTTGGAGTTGCAATAGTATCGGTTAATTTACCTAATATATGTAATCTTCCTGCTTTTGCTTGATCTAATGCTTTTTCAAGAATTTCATAAGACAATCCTTTTACTTTAATATCCATCTGACAAGCAGTAATACCATCAGCTGTACCAGTAACTTTAAAATCCATATCACCTAAATGGTCTTCATCACCTAAAATATCAGATAGAACGGCGTATTTACCAGATTCAACGTCTGTTATTAATCCCATTGCAATACCAGAAACGGGTTTCTTTAAATCAACTCCTGCATCCATTAGTGCCATTGTACCAGCACAAACTGTTGCCATTGAAGAAGAACCATTTGATTCTAATACTTCAGAAACTACTCTTACAGTATAAGGCCAATCTTCGGCAATCATTCCTTTTAATGCTCTTTGTGCTAAGTTACCGTGACCAACTTCTCTACGAGATGTTCCACGTAATGGTCTAGCTTCACCAGTACAAAATGGAGGAAAATTATAGTGTAAATAGAATTTTTCTTCTCCTTCAAAAGTAGGTAAATCAATTTTATTAGCATCTCTAGAACCTCCAAGAGTTACTGTTGCTAGTGCTTGTGTTTCACCACGAGTAAAAACTGCAGAACCATGAGTTGATGGCAAATAATCTACTTCACACCAAATAGGTCTAATTTCTGTAGTTTTTCTTCCGTCTAAACGGATACCTTCATCCATTGTTAAATTACGGATAGCTTCTTTTTGTGATTTATTAAAATATTTTGACACTAAAGAGCCTTTTTCTTCTAATTCCTCTTCTGTAAATAAGGCTTTTGTTTCTTCTTTAATAGCTGCAAATTTTTCGGTACGTTCTTTTTTAGAAGTTCCTTGTTTTGCTATTGCATAACACTTGTCATACGCAAAATCATTTACTTTTTTAGCAGTTTCTTCACATTCATCTGCCATTACATATTCACGAGTTTCTAAAACACGATTTGCTTTTTTAGCTAAGTTTAATTGCGCTTGACATTGCACTTTAATTGCTTCATGAGCAAATTTAATTGCGTCTGCCATTTCAGTTTCAGAAATTTCATCCATTTCTCCTTCAACCATCATAACTGATTCTGCTGAAGCACCAACCATCATATCAATATCTGCTGTTTCTAATTCAGTTCTACTTGGATTAATAACAAATTTACCATCAATACGAGCAACTCTTACTTCAGAAATTGGATATTCAAAAGGAATGTCTGTCAAGGCAATACACGCTGATGCTGCAAGACCTGCTAAAGCGTCTGGCATCACTTCATCATCAGATGACATAAGTTGTATCATTACTTGAGTTTCTGCATGATAATCTTTTGGAAATAAAGGTCTTAAAACACGGTCAATTAGACGCATTGTTAAAATTTCTTCATTACTTGGTCTAGCTTCTCTTTTAAAGAAACCACCTGGATAACGACCTGCAGCTGCAAATTTTTCTCTATAATCTACTGTAAGAGGTAAGAAATTCATACCTTCTTTTGCTTCATAAGCTGAAACTACTGTTCCTAATAACATGGCATTACCCATTCTAACAACTACAGAACCGTGTGCTTGTTTAGCTAATCGTCCTGTTTCAATGGTGATTACTCTACCATCTTCTAATTTAATTTCTTCCTTAAATAATTCTGGAATCATAATTTTTTTAATTTGTGCATAAAGTCTTCCATCTTTATGCGATTATACATTTTTTACTTTAGTTGTGTGTTTAAGTAACCAATGAAGTCTTTTTTCACTCCTTAAGGAAGTTAATCTTCGCTTTTTAAAAGCTTGTGTATAAAAAAAGAGGCAAAAAGCCTCTTTTTTATGATTAAAATTATTTTCTAATTCCTAATTCTTTAATGATTGCACGATAGCGCAATACATCTGTTTTAATTAGATAATCTAATAATGATTTACGTTTTCCTACCAATTTAACTAAGGAACGCTCTGTATTATAATCTTTACGATTGTTTTTTAAATGTCCTGTTAAATGGTTAATTCTGAAAGTAAATAAAGCTATTTGAGCTTCAGCTGTACCTGTGTCAGTAGCTGATTTACCGTGTTTTGCGAAAATTTCCGCTTTTTTTTCTTTTGTTAAATACATGCTAATATTATTTAAATGATTTTTATGTATAGCCTTAAACGTTTAAAGCTTTGAGCTTGCAAAAGTAATTGTTTTTATTGAATTGACAATAAAGTTGATGAAAATTATTATTGTTTTGGTGGTGTTTGTCATTTTTTCTCGCAAAGGCGCAAAGACGCTAAGTTGTGTGTGATACCAATTCAACATCAAAATACGCTATAAATTATTCTATTTTTTCACTTACAGATGGTGTTTTTGTGCTTTTGCGTCTTTGCGAGAAAAAAAGGGTAAATAGTTACGTTATTTGAAAATTACTCTTTATTTTTTACCTTCTTTTCTCCTTCTTTCTTCTTCTATTTCCTCTTCTGTTTTACCAAATAATTTTTGAAACAAACTTTTCTTTTCAGGTTCACTTTTTGGTGTTATTTTTACAGGTGTTGGGTCTTTAGGAATGTTTGTTTGTTTTGGCTCTAAGATTTTTGGTGTAATTTTTTCAATAGTTTTAGAGCTTGTTGTAGTATCTGTTTTTTTTGGTGCTAAAACATTAAAACTTTTATTAATATTCGGATAAAAACTTTTTACCAAACCGTTTAAGTCCGTTTGTTTTTCTTCTAAAAATCCTTTTGCATATTTTTCTGCGGCTTCAACTCCCTTTTTCTTTTCAATATTTAGTAATGTTTTGTAAAAACCAGAAAAGAATGCAATGGATTCTTTATTTGGAGCAACACGTTTACTATAAATTGATATTATTTCGCCATCTTTTTCATTAATTTTAAAGGCAAAACTTGTTAATGACCAATAATATTTACCACTTTTAGTTAAATTTTTAACAACAACCGAAGCCTCTTTTTTTTGTAATAATTTTTCCCAAAGGTGCTTAAAAATAATTTCTGGCATATCAGGATGCTGAACGCAAAACATAGATTTACCCATGAGTTCCCATTCTTCATATCCAGAAATTTCCATAAAATAATCATTCGCAAACTCAAAAACACCAAATTTATCGGTTTTACTCATGATTGTTTTATTAGGATCTAATAAAATTTCTTCATCAATAATTTTAGGTTTTATAAAATTTTCCTCCATATAAAATTATATTTTCCAAAGGCTAAATTACAAAAAATTATTCAAAACTTGGCTTTCTTTTTTGTAAAAAGGCTGTTGTACCTTCTTTAAAATCGGTTGTACCAAAACAATTTCCAAAGGCTTTAATTTCTACTTCAAAGCCATTAGGTTGATTGCTAGCGTTCACAGATTTAATAGCACTAGCGATGGCTGTAGTTGAATTAGAGGCTATTTTATTTGCTAATTTTTTGCATAAAGGTAATAATTCTTCTTGTGGCACAACATAATTTACGAGGCTTTGATTTTTTGCTTCGGTAGCATTCATCATATTGGCCGTGAGAATTAGTTCCATAGCTTTACCTTTACCTATAAGTTGTGCTAGACGTTGTGTTCCGCCATAACCAGGAATTACACCTAAGGAGACTTCTGGCAATCCCATTTTAGCGTTTTCTGCTGCAACTCTAAAATGACAAGCCATAGCTAATTCTAAACCACCACCTAAAGCAAAACCGTTAATAGCAGCAATAACAGGAGTGCTTAAATTTTCTATAAAATTAAAAAGTAAATCTTGTCCGTTTTTAGCTAAAAATTCTCCTTGAGAAGTATCAAAATCTGCAAATTCTGAAATGTCAGCACCAGCAACAAATGCTTTAGTTCCACTACCTGTTAAAATGATTACTTTAGTATTTTTATCATTGTTCAACAAGAGAAAAGCATCATGTAACTCTTGTATAGTTTCTTTGTTTAAGGCGTTTAATTTTCTTTCACGATTAATGGTTATTGTTGCAATGTTGTCATTCTGTGAAATTAATATGTTATTAAAATTCATGATTAAAATTATTTGTTATTAATAAGGTTTATTATTTTTTGTGCACTCTGTAAAGTGTTAAATGCTGCTAACTTTTCTGTTTTTAATGCTAAATGTTCCACTGAATAATTGGTATTTATGTATTCAATTACTTTTGTTTTAAATACTGCTTTAGTTTCACCTATTTTACAAAGTGTTTCTAGACCAGTTTGTGTTACCATTTCTGGAGTTACTACACAAAATCGACTGCTAAATAAAGCGTGAATAAGTTTTAATTTTATTCCTGTTGCTTGAAAAGTAGGTAATACATTTATGTGTGCGTTGTGAAATAAATCATCTAATTGATTTTTTTTAGTGTAATCTAACTCAATAAATTGGATGTGTTTGTGGTGTTTAATCTCTTCTAAAATAGCATTATTTATAAAGCTACTCGCAATGATTAAAGGGTAATCTAAGTCTTTAAAAATATCAATAAGGTATTGTGTAGCTTTAATATTATCTGCTACTCTTAAATCTCCGTGATACAAAGCATAATCGCCTTTTTCTGATAATTGAGTAACGGTTTCTTCTTTATGAAAAACAGGAATATAGTTACATTTACTTCCAAATTTATTGACAAAATAGTTGTGTTCTGATGGTGAAATAGTTAAAATATAATTTACTTTTTGAATGATTTTTTCATAATATTTAAGTTTTTTAGACTCAATATTAAAAAATATTTTTTTCAGTATTTTTTTTTCACTTTTAGCTAAACCAACGTAATAATCATGCTCAATATTATGTGTTCTAACAAGTACAATTCGGTTTTTAAACTGTGTGTTTATTAATGGATAGGTAGTGTGAATACCTTCAAATAAAATGGGATAATCATCTTTAAGTAAATTTTGGGTAAGCAAGGAGCTTTTACGAGTTTTTACAATATATGGTTTCCTTGAAAATAAATTTATAAAAGAGCCTCTTTTATAATAAGAAATTTCTTCACAATATTGTTTTAGTTCGTTTGGTTTACCTCTTCCATAAGTAAAAGTGTGAAGGTGTATTTTAACACCTAATTTATGGAGTGCTTTAATTTTATAAAACACATCTATTACACCTCCGTAATTTGGAGGAAAAGGAACATCAAAGGATACAATATGTAGTTTTAATTTCATTTATATTTTTTAGAACCAAAAGCCAATATTAAAATACCAATATCTTTTTTTATTATCTGGAGTTCCTGAATATTTAATTTCAATAGGTCCAATAATTGAATTTATTCCGTAACCAATAGCATAACCTGTTTTTAAATTGTCTAAAACAGTTCCGTTAAAAAAAAGTTGATTATTCACGCCTGCAACATTTGTAGACAATATAAAATAATTCTTTTTAAACAGTTCATATTGTATGTTTAACGAGCCTTTTACATAAGATGCATCACTAATATTTGCAATATCATAACCGTAAAAAGGAATAAAATTATTTACAAAATTCTGATTAGCACCTCCAAGAGCAAAATCAAATGACTGAGTGCCTTTTCCAAAAGTAACACCTGATTCAACACCTATTTGTGTACTTAATTTATTAAAATAAGCAACTGATTTTTGTATCTTTAATTGAATTTGAGAAAAAGGTTTAAACTCTTCAACAATCCCTTTTGCACTAAAATAGGTATTGTATTTTGCTTTAAAATACCATCCTTTTTTAGTGAAATTTTTAGCATCTCTGGTGTCTAGCTTAACTTCGGCGAAAGCATCGTAATAATTGGTTTTATCAAAATAAAAATTCCTGTTTTGATTGTTATTAAGAATTTCTGTGGAAACATTTAAGTATTTATGTTCCAAGCCTCCTGTTATTGCAAATTCTTCTTTAAATTTTGTTTGAAAATAAAGCTGTGTTGTAAAATCGTGATATTTTATTGGAACACTATTGGTAAAAGAAATAGGCGTATCACCCTCTGGTTCAATAAATAAATTGTGTTTAAAACTATTGTAACGATGTGATATGCCAAATTGCCAATGATATCCATTATCAAAAAAATAATTGAGATTGTAGCGTAGGTTATCACCTAAAATTACATCGGTTGAAACTTGGTCGTTATTTGTTAAAAAATGCTTTCCTGTATAATTTAATAAAACACCTGTTTTGTAAAAATTGTCATAATGTGCACTTATTTGAAAGAAATTAGAAACTTCATTTTCTTTTAAATTTAATTCAATAATACTTCCATCTGCATAAGGTCTTATTACATAATCTATACTCTTAAAATTTTGAGTAGTTGCTAATCTATTCACATTTCTATTAAATTCTTTATACGTTATGGAATCTTTTTTATTTCTATTTAAGTGTAACTTTGAAAGAATATAATCTCTTGTATAATGCATGTTTCCGTTAATATGCACTTTTTTAATTTTTAGGTATTTATTTTTGTATTGATAACTTTTTTTATTTGATTTTACTTGTTGTTTTTTTTGTAAAGCAGCAATACTTTTTAAGTAAACCATTTCTTTTCTAGCTTCAATTTCACCTGATTTAATTATTGAATCTAAATTGTTAAACGAACCTATATCTTCTCCTTCAACATTTGGTTTTATGTAAACATCAGTATTTATTTTATTTTTCTGATTTTTTTTATAAATCTGAAAACTCACAATTTGCATCACTACTTTTACAGCCGAATCTAAATCTTCTTTTTTATCTAAACCACCTTGCACATCTACACCAATAATAACATCTACACCTTTAGTACGCATAATATCAATAGGAAAATTATTTACAATTCCTCCATCTACAAGATATTTATTATCAATTCTTACTGGTTCAAAAACCGAGGGAAAAGCACCACTTGCTCTAACTGCTTGAGGTAGAAATCCGTTTTCTAAAATAACTTGTGCTCCATCTTCTAAATTTGTTGCTACACAATAAAAAGGGATAGGTAGTTTTTTAAAATTGGTTATTCCATGAACATGTTGGGTGAGAATGGATAAGGTGTTTAGCATATTCTGTCCTTGTGATAAAGCTACAGGCAAGCCAATAGATTTATTTTTTATGGGAAGAGAAAGCGCATATTTTTCTGAATTTTCTTTCTGATAAAAGGAATATAACTCACGAGAGCTTGGATTTTGTATCAATTTATAATAATCATACGATCTTAAAATGGAATCGAGTGCTGTTGCACTATATCCAGAAGCGTATAATGCACCAACCATTGCACCTGCACTTGTTCCGCCAATATAATCTATTCTTATTCCTGCTTCTTCTAAAACTTTTAACACACCAATATGTGCAAATCCTTTTGCTCCTCCACCAGAAAGTACCAAGCCTACTTTTAAATCTTTTTGTTTACTGTTTTTTACAATACTATCTAAAGCCTTTTCTTGTGAAAAGCCTTGAATAATAGCATAAAATACTAAAAAGAAAGTAAAAATCTTTTTCATTTGGTTTTGGAGTATTAATATGAAATATTCATTTTTTTAGTATAAAAATTTCATCGCATAAAATTACTTCTTTTTAAATAACTTTTTAATTTTTATGATAGAAATTATAAACTTTTGTAGCCTTATCTTTTCCTATCTCATTAATCAGTTCTTCTAAATTGGCTTTTGTTACTCTTTTTACAGATTTAAAACGTTTTAAAAGTGATAAAATTGTCTGTTCTCCAATGCCTTTTATTTGAGATAATTCTGAATTAATTGCAGCTTTACTTCGTTTATTTCTATGAAAGGTAATTCCAAAGCGATGCGCTTCATTTCTAAGTTGCTGAATTATTTTTAAAGTTTCAGATTTTTTATCTAAATACAACGGAATAGGATCTTCTGGATAGAACAATTCTTCTAAGCGTTTGGCAATTCCAATAATGGCTATTTTACCTCGTAAACCTAAAATATCTAAACTTTTAAGAGCAGATGACAATTGCCCTTTTCCACCATCAATTACAATGAGTTGCGGCAAATCTTGGTCTTCATCAAGTAAGCGTTTGTAACGTCTAAAAACCACTTCTTCCATCGATGCAAAATCATCTGGACCTTCTACGGTTTTTATATTAAAATGTCGATAATCTTTCTTGCTTGGCTTTCCGTTTTTAAAGACTACACAAGCAGCAACAGGATGTGTGCCTTGAATGTTTGAATTGTCAAAACATTCTATATGTCTTGGTTCAACTTGAAGCCGTAAATCTTTTTTCATTTGCGCCATAATTCTGTTGGTATGACGGTCTGGATCAATAATTTTTATTTGTTTAAATTGCTCTTGTCTAAAATATTTTGCATTGCGTAAAGAGAGTTCAACTATTCGTTTTTTATCGCCCATTTTTGGCACAGTAACTTTTATATTTTCACCTAAATTTACTTCAAAAGGCACGTAAATTTCTTTTGTGATTGAGGTAAAACGTTGTCGTATTTCAACAATAGTAATCTCTAAAATATGTTTATCGGTTTCATCTAATTTCTTTTTAATTTCTGTTGTATGTGATTGGATGATATTTCCGTTTACAATTTTAAAGAAGTTTACATAAGCAAAGCTTTCATCAGAAACAATACTAAACACATCTACATTGGTAATTGATGGATTAACAATAGTTGATTTGGCTTGATAATTTGCTAATAAATCAATTTTTTCTTTAATTTTTTGCGCTTCTTCAAATTCTGTTTTTTCTGAAAAATCATACATCAATTGTTTAAATTTTTCTAGTGCTTCAACAAAACTTCCTTTAATTATATTGCGAATAGCTTTAATATCTTGAAGGTAATTTATTTCGGTTTGTAAACCTTCACAAGCACCTTTACAATTTTTTATATGGTATTCTAAGCACACTTTATATTTACCAGAATAAATATTTTCTGATGACAAATTATAAGTACAAGTTCGCAATGGATACAACTCTTTTATTAATGATAAAATAGCTCTTGCGGTTCTTACCGAAGTGTAAGGTCCAAAATATTCAGAGCCATCTTTTATCACTCGTCTTGTTAAAAACACTCTAGGAAAAGCCTCATTTTTAATACAGATAAACGGATAAGATTTATCATCTTTCATTAAAATATTGTAACGAGGTTGGTGTTTTTTTATGAGATTGTTTTCTAACAATAAAGCATCAGTTTCGGTTTCAACCACAATATGTTTAATTGATTTTATTTTCTTTACCAACACTCTTGTTTTACCGTATTCGTGATTTTTATTAAAATACGAACGCACACGCTTTTGTAAATTTTTAGCTTTACCAACATATAAAATCTTGCCATCTATATCAAAAAATTGATACACTCCTGCTGCATTAGGCAAGGTTTTTAATTGTATTTCTAATGTGGTTTTTGGCATAGAGCGAAAATACATAAATCCTTTTTAATTTTTTGGATTGTTATTTGATAAAATATATGTTATAAGTATCTATTCAGCTATTAATTCCTCTCAAAGGTTACAAAATAAAAAATAAAACTCTCGCAAAGGCGCAAAGACGCTAAGTTGAATGTAATACCAATTCAACATCAAAATACGCTATAAATTATTTAGAGGATATTATCATTCTGTCATAGTTTACTAATAACTTGGTGGTCTTTGCGCCTTTGCGTCTTTGCGAGAAAAAAGAGGATGAATAGTTACTAATTATTTGTAAAAAAAAAGTATTAATATTGTCAATTCAAATAATGGCACTATTTTAGTGTTTGATTATAATACAAAATGAAAAAAATAACTGAATTTATGAAACGTAACTATAAAATTGTGTTGCCTATTTTTATTTTAATAGGATTATTAACTTATAAATCTTTTGCTCAAAATGAAGTTGAAAAAGATAAAGTTATCTTAGGATTATTAGGAAAAATATTACCTCAAGCACATTACAAACCAACTAAAATTGATGATGCTTTTTCTGAGGAAGTAGAATCTAATTTTGTAAAAGCATTAGACCCTTCTAAACGCTTCTTCTTAAAAGAAGATATAAAAAAGTTCTCTAAATATAAAGATAAAATTGATGATGAAATTAAAGAAAATAAAATCGATTTTTATCACGTTGCAATTCATACTTTTACAGAGCGTTTAAAAGAAACACAGGGTTTTTACAAAGAATTGCTTAGTAAACCTTTTAATTATGAAAAAGATGAATGTTTAAATGTGAATTACGATAGCGTAAATTATCCAAAAAATAAAAAAATTCGTTTAGGTTATTGGAAAAAGCAATTAAAAATGAATGCTTTAAGCAGATTGTATGACAAATTAGAAAATGAAAAAGAAAAGAAAAAGGACAGTGCTGCTTATACCATGAAAACGTTTAAAGTGCTCGAAAAAGAAGCGAGAGAAGCTGTAGAAGAACAAATGGATGATTATTATGTAAGAATGAATGAATTGACTGATGTAGATTGGTATCCTATTTACATTAATACTATTGCAGCTGCTTTTGATCCACATACCTACTATTTTTCTCCTAAAATGAAAAGTAGATTTGATATTAGTATGTCTGGTAAATTGGAAGGAATTGGTGCAAGACTGCAAAAAAAAGGAGATTATACTAAAATAATGAGTATTATTTCTGGAGGTCCTGCTTGGCGACAAGGAGAATTAGAAGTTGGTGATATTATTTTAAATGTAGCTCAAGGCGATGGTGAACCATTAGACATTGTTGGTATGCGCTTAGATGATGCTATTGAATACATTAAAGGTAAAAAAGGAACAGAAGTTCGTCTTACCGTTAAAAAACTAGATGGTTCTAAAAAAGTGATTTCAATTATTAGAGATGTTGTTGAATTGGAAGAAACATTCGCTAAATCTGCTATTGTTGATTATGAGAATAAAAAATATGGATTGATCAATTTACCAGGTTTTTATATCGATTTTAATAAACGAAATGCTCGAAATTCTACTTCAGATATGAAGCATGAAATTGAGGAATTAAACAAACAAGGTGCAGAAGGTTTAATCATTGATTTAAGAAATAACGGAGGAGGTTCGCTTAAAACTGCCATTGAAATTGGAGGGTTATTTATTGAAAAAGGACCTATTGTACAAGTAAAATACAGAGGAGAAAAACCTAGAATTGATAAAGATACTGATAAAACCATACAATGGAATAAACCACTGGTTATTTTAGTAAATGAGTTGTCTGCTTCTGCTTCAGAGATATTTACAGCTGCAATGAAAGATTATAACAGAGCCGTTATTTTAGGAAGCAAACAAACTTTTGGTAAAGGAACGGTGCAAAGTGTTTTAGGTTTGAATAGATACAGCAGATTTCCTGGTAAATTAGGAGCAATAAAATTAACCGTTCAAAAATTTTACAGAATAAATGGAGGTTCTACTCAATTAAAAGGTGTTGCGTCTGATATTGCTGTTCCAGACAGATACACTTATATGAAAATTGGTGAACGTGATGAAGAAAATCCGTTAGCATGGGATAAAATTGAACCTGCAAACTATCAGCCTTTAGATTTTTATGAAAATAAAGAAGAAGTTGTTACTAATGCCATTGAACGTGTTAATAGTAACAATCAATTCAATTTAATTAATGAATATGCCAAATGGCTGAAAGAAAGTCAAGATGATAAAACTATTTATCTAAGTATGGATAAATATAAAGAAGATATGGAAAAACATCAAAAACTGAGTAAAAAGTTTGATGCTATAAAAAATTATAAAAACAATTTAAAATTCAAATCACCTGCTTATGAATTACCATTAATTCAAAAAGATAGTATTTTAGCAAAAAAACGTAAAGTTTGGCATAAAGAATTAAGTAAAGATATTTATCTTGAAGAAGCCTTAAAAGTGGTTGCTGC
>CAZYKN010000020.1:8993-12355 GCA_964648135.1 uncultured Flavobacteriaceae bacterium | reverse complement strand
TACACTACTATTATAATTGCCGATCATGGAAATAGTGAAAAAATGCTCAATGAAGATGGTTCTGTGAATACAGCACATACAACCAATCCTGTTCCGTTAATTATAGTAGATAAAGATATTAAGGAAATACATAAAGGATCGTTAGCAAATATTGCTCCAACCATTTTAGAGTTAATGGGAATTGAAAAACCTAAAGAAATGGATATGGAATCTTTATTGTAATTTTGAATACTAATTTAAAACTTAATTTTAATATTTAGATTATAAATTAATGTAAAATAAATATCCGTTCAGCTTTGTGAACCTCGTGCCTTCTTAGTGGTCTTAGTGGTTATAATGAAAATAATATAGTTTTATATTAGGAACTAAATTTAATTAAAATAAAAAATGATACCAAAAAATACTAAAATATTAGCCATTGATTTTGATGGAACCATTGTAGAAGATGCTTATCCTAAAATTGGAAAGCCCAGACTTTTTGCATTTGAAACTTTACAAAGATTGCAAGAAAAAGGACATCGTTTAATATTATGGACGTATAGAAACGGTAAAAGATTACAAGAAGCTGTTGATTTCTGTAAAGAAAATGGAGTGGAATTTTATGCTGTTAATAAATCTTATCCAGAAGAAATTTTAGACGGAAGTATCAGCAGAAAAATTCATGCAGATATTTTTATTGATGATAGAAACTTTGGTGAATTGCCAGATTGGGGAAAAATTTATAACGATATTCTAAACGAAGAACCACAAATACCAAAAAAGAAAAAAGGTTGGTTTGGTAGGTGATTTATAATCTTTGGTTCTACTGCTAATTTAGTTAGTAAAAAAGATATGTTTGCATTAACAATGTAAACTAAACATTAATTTTTAAAAAATATTTATTAATGTAACATATATTACTTGATGTTTCTAAAAAATAATTAAATTTGCAATTCAAATAAATCTAACTATTAAATATTTAAAATTATGAAAAGAGTATTATTATCATTAGTAGTTGTTGCTGGATTAGCAATTTCTACTACATCATGTTCAAAAGCCAAAGAAGCTGCAAAAAACGGAGTTGAAGCAACAAAAGAAGCTGCAAACAAAACTGCTGAAGCTGCTAAAGATGCTGCCAAAGCTACAGGTGAAGCTGTAAAAGATGCCGCTAATGCAACTGGCGAGGCTGCAAAAGATGCTGCAAACGCAGTAAAAGAAGGAGCAGAAAAAACTGTTGATGCTGCTAAAAACGCATTAACTGGTAAAGCTGCTGACGGGAAAAAATTATTTGCATCTAAAGGTTGTGTAGCATGTCATAAAGAAGATGCCAAATTAGTTGGTCCTGCTTTAAAAGAAATTGCTAAAGTTTATGCTGACAAAAAAGGAAACATGGTAAAATTCTTAAAAGGAAATGCAGATCCAATTGTAGATCCTTCTCAATTTGCTGTAATGAAAGCTAACTTTGCAGTTACTAAAGCAATGAAAGCTGAAGAATTACAAGCTGTTACTGCATATATTAGAAGTGTAAAATAATTTATATTTCTTATAAAATTTAAAGCATCCATTTTTTGGATGCTTTTTTTATGAGGTTACTTTTATTTGTTTTATACTATCTGTTATTTAACAAATACAATCAGGCTACTTCTCATCATCCATTAAATAAGCTTGACGCACTTTTTTAAATAAATTTGAAGAATACACAAAATCAGTTACTGCTTTATTATCTGTTCTAAAAATATCTTTACTTGTTCCCTCCCACTCTTTCACTCCATGCTGTAAGAAAATAATTTTTTCTCCAATTTCCATAACGGAATTCATATCGTGTGTATTAATCACTGTGGTAATTTGATATTCATCTGTAATTTCTTGAATTAAATTGTCAATTAATATAGCAGTTCTAGGGTCTAAACCCGAATTAGGCTCATCACAAAACAAATATTTAGGTTTCATTACAATAGCTCTTGCTATGGCAACTCGTTTTTGCATTCCTCCTGAAAGTTCCGCAGGATATTTACTATTTGAACCATCTAAATCTACTCTATTCAAAACAAAATTAACACGTTCTAACATTTCTTTATAAGACTGATTGGTAAACATCTTTAAAGGAAACATCACATTTTCTTCAACAGTAGAAGAATCGAACAATGCACTTCCTTGAAAAACCATTCCTATTTCTTTTCGTAAATTTCGTCTTTCATCAGTGGTCATTTTACTATAAGTTACTCCATTATAGCAAATATCACCTTCTTCTGGTGTATGTAATCCTAATAACGATTTTATAAACACGGTTTTACCTGAACCACTCTGACCGATAATTAAACTGGTTTGACCTGGTTTAAATACAGCTGAAATTCCTTTTAACACATGTACATCACCAAACGATTTGTGAATATTTTTAACTTCTATCATTAGCTTAAAAGTATTTGAGTTAAGAAATAATTTAATACAATAATCACAACACTTGTCCACACTACTGCTTGCGTACTTGCTCTACCAACTTCAAGAGAACCTCCTTTTACATAATAACCATGATATGCAGGCACTGTGGCAATTACAAATGCAAAAACCATTGTTTTAATCATGGCATATATTAAAAAAAACTGTTTAAAGTCTAATTGAATTCCATCAATATAATCTTTGGTTGCGAACAATCCTGTGAGTGAACCTGCAACCCAACCTCCAAGAATACCTAAAAAAATAGCAATTGCTATAATAAAAGGATAAAAGAAAACAGTAACCAATACTTTAGGAAGCACTAAATAATTTAAGGAATTAATTCCCATAACTTCCAAAGCATCAATTTGTTCAGAAACACGCATTGTACCAATACTAGAGGTTATAAAAGAGCCTACCTTTCCTGCTAATATAATCGAAACAAATGTAGGTGCAAATTCTAAAATAATAGATCGCTTTGTTGCAAAACCAATGAGATACTTAGGTATCATTGGGTTATCAACATTTAATGCTGTTTGTATGGAAACAACTCCTCCAACAAAAAAAGAAATAAAAGCAGCAATACCCAAAGATTTATTTCCTAAATCGTCTAATTCTCTAAATAAAGAATCTTTAAAAATAGACCCTTTTTGAGGTCTTTTAAAAACCTGACCAAGCATCAAAAAATATTTACCTATATGTTCTAAATAATTCATTTGTAAAAATAAAATGCTAATGTATAATAAATTCTAAATAACCTGTACCTTTTTAAACATTATTGTTTAATATGAAGGTAACTCTTCTTCTATTTTTTCTCTCAAAGACGTAAAAACGTCAGATTGTGATTAAAAAGCATAAAAAATATTTAATATCAATATTTAAAAATTAAGTGTAATTTCATACAGAACCCTGCTAGGGTTTTGAACCCTAGCAGGGTTAATCAAAAAAAA
>CAZYKN010000020.1:1705-8893 GCA_964648135.1 uncultured Flavobacteriaceae bacterium | reverse complement strand
ATTTGCTCAAACATTTTTAATGCTTCGTCAAACTTTCCTAAATCTAAAGCAGTATTTGCTGCTTTAAATAAATATAAAGGTGTAGAAAAACTATTTTCACGAACAGTCGCCGCTTGTTTATAGTAATTTAACGCATCATCTAACTGATTAATTTCTGCAAAAGCATCACCTATTTTACCTTTAGCCATTGGTTCAAGGATAACATCTTCAGAAGTAAAATTATTCAAATATTCAACTGCTTTATCATATTCATTTGTTTTTAAATATGAAATTCCAGCCATATAATTTGCAAGATTTCCTGCTTTTGTTCCAGAAAATTTAGAAGCCATTTCTAGTAAACCATAGTTGTTATCTGCTCCATTTAAAGCAATATTATATAACGAATCAATTCCTTTTGTTGCTTTTTCAGCATCGTTAAAAGCAGCTTTAGAATAGGCTAAATAGTTTGCAGCTTTTATTTCTTTAGGTTCTTTTACAAAACTGTTATAAGCCATATAACCCAAAATAGCTAATAAAAATACACCTAAAATAGTATAAACCAATTTTGCATTTTTTTCTAACCATTGTTCAGATTTGTTTGCAGTTTCATCTAAACTATCAAATACTTCTTGCGTAGTTGATTCTCCATCAAATTTTACATCCTCAAGATATGAACCATCATTTTTAATCTTAGGTTTTCTAACTTTTCCACCTCTTTTCTTGTATGTTGCCATTACTTACTTATTTTTTTATTTTTAATTCAGTTTAGCTGAACAGTTTGCAAAAATATAATATTTCTTTAAATCTACACGCATAAATTAAGGGAATTTTTGTTTTTTTGTAATCTGTATGTATTTAAAAAATCTAAGCTTAGTAAATTATAAAAATTTTGAGGCTTCAAAATTTGATTTCAACCAAAAAATAAATTGTTTTGTTGGCAACAATGGTGTTGGTAAAACCAATGTGTTAGAGGCTATTTATTTTTTATCTTTTACTAAAGGTTATTTTAATAGTATTGCCTCTCAACACATACAACATCACAAAGATTTTTTTGTTATTGATGGTGTGTATTCTCATGAAGATAAGCTTGAGAGCATCAGCTGTAGCTTAAAAAAAGGAGCTAAAAAATTATTCAAACGCAACGGTAAAGAATATGAAAAAATCACCAGTCATATTGGTAGTATTCCGTTAGTGATTATCTCTCCAATAGATCATAATTTAATTGCCGAAGGAAGTGAGGTAAGAAGAAAATTTATGGATGGTGTTATTTCACAATCCGATTCTGAATACTTACATCAACTCATAAATTACAATAAAATTTTAGCACAACGGAATGCACTATTAAAGTATTTTGCTGCAAACAGAACCTACGACGCATTAAATATTGCTGTTTATAATGAGCAATTAAGTGCTCTTGGTGAAGAAATTTACAAGAAAAGAGCCCTTTTTTTAAAAGAATTTATTCCTATTTTTAAAAATAGATACCAACATTTATCCAATGGAAATGAAGAAGTAAATTTACAATACAAATCACAATTAGAAGATCAAGATTTAAACACCTTGTTAAAAAAACACATTAACAAAGATAAAATGTTGCAATACACTTCGGTTGGTACACACAAAGATGATTTAATTTTTAAAATAGCCGATTATCCTATCAAAAAATACGGTTCGCAAGGACAACAGAAATCATATTTAATTGCTTTAAAATTAGCTCAATTTGATTTTATTAAGAAACAATCCAATAAAAAACCCATCTTATTATTAGATGACATTTTTGATAAATTAGACGAACAAAGAGTGGCACAATTATTACAATTGGTGAATCAAGATGATTTTGGGCAAATTTTTATTTCGGACACACATTCAAAACGGACAGAAAAAATCATCAAAAAAACAAAACAATCCTATAAAATGTTTAACTTGTAAGCATGGACGATAAAACAAAATACCAATTTACAACTATAAAAGATTTAATGCAGCAAGTATTAAATAAAAATAAACTTTCTCAAGGAATGCATCAGCTAGAAGTTGCTGAAGCATGGAGAAACGTAATGGGAGAAGGCGTTTGGACTTATACAGAAAAAGTAACTTATAACAAAGGTAATGTAACTATTTACTATAAATCTTCTACTATAAGAGAAGAACATAGTTACCAAAAAGAACGAATAATACAACTGCTCAACACCTATTTAAAAACCGATTTAATTAAAAAAATTAGGTTGCTATAATCCAAAACCAGTATTTTTACCGAAAATTATTAAAATATGAAGATTAAACTCATTATCATAACCATACTTTCTTTAAGTATTTTAGGTTCTTGCAAAAAAGAAGAAAAGAAAATTAGCACTAAGCCTACATATACACCAAGAGAAATTAAAAATATTACGCTGCAAAAATTTGATCATGAAAAATTTGGTCTTAAAAATTTAAGCAGTATAAGAGCTATTGAATTGGTTGGCAAAACCGCCTTTTTTATTGCCGAAGATTCTAAAATTTATGCTTTTTATCCTAATGGGAATTTTTTAATTACTCCAAATGATTTTTTTGGTGATAAGAAACCTGTTTTTAGAGCAGGAGCACATTCCAAAGATAAATTATACGCTTTGAGTATTGAAAGTCCTACACTACTCTACCAAATTACAATGAACAAAAAAGACGGATTAGTACATCCGAAAATTGTTTATACAGAAGACTATAAAAAATCTTTTTACGATGCCATGGCATTTTTTGATGAAAATAACGGAATAGCAATTGGTGATCCAACAGAGAATTGTTTGTCGATTATTCTAACCCATGACGGTGGGAATTCTTGGCAAAAAATAGCTTGTAAAAACTTACCTAAACTTATTGAAGGAGAAGCCGCTTTTGCAGCAAGTAATACCAATATTGCCATTCAAGGAAAGGAAGCTTGGATAATTACTGGAGGAATGGAGTCTAGAGTGTTACACACCAAAGATTTAGGAAAAACTTGGGAAATTATCAATACACCAATGATAAGTGGAACATCAAGTACTGGCGCATATTCCATTGCTTTTAATGATAAAAATAACGGAATTATTTGCGGTGGAGACTACCTCAACAAACAAGGAAATACCAATAATAAATTAATCACAACAGATGGTGGAAAAACGTGGAAAACAGTTGCAAACGGACTTTATCCTGGATATATTAGTTGTGTGCAATACGTTCCAAATACTGAAGGAAAGGAACTTTTTGCAGTTTCAACCGAAGGAATTTATTTCTCAAATACAAGTGGAAATTCTTGGATACGTGTACATAAAGAAGGGTATTATACCATTAAATTTATAGATAAAAATACCGCTTGGCTTGCAGGAAATGGTAAGATTGCGAAGATGGTTTTGAAGTGAAGGAGACGGAAGACCGAAGACGGGAGACGGAAGATAGTATATTGAACGATACATCATTCTGAATACTAAAGACTTAAAGCTGAAAAACAAAGACCAATGACAGAACACATAAATTATAATAAAATAGGATTATTTTCAACAATCCTTCTCTTATTTATAAGTTGTAAAAATCCGTCTGATTGCTTTGAAAGTACAGGAAAAGTCATTCAAAAAGAAATTACCCTTGATTTTTTTGACACTATAGAAGTTGGTAATGAAGTCCGTTTAATCATCAAGCAAGGAAACACTCAAAAAGTAGTAATAGAAACAGGAGAGAATTTATTAGATAACGTAACTGTTGAAGTGATAGATAACAAACTCTACATGAAAGATGAAAGTTCGTGTAATCTAGCACGAGATTATGCAGTTACCAAAGTATATGTTACTTCACCAAACATTAGAGGAATACGTAGTAATACGGCTAGAATTATTAAATCTGATGGTGTTTTGAATTATCCAAATCTCAAATTAATATCAGAGGATTTTAATCAAGACGCATTAAATATAGGCGATTTTGATATAGAAGTAAATACACAAACCTTGTCTGTTATTGCAAATGGAAATTCCGTTTTTACTATTAAAGGAAACACAGAACAACTAAACATTGGTTTTCACTCTGGAAGTTCTCGTTTTAACGGAGAATTACTCAATGCAAATCATCTAAACATCACTCAAAAATCTACTAATGATATTTTAATAAAGCCTTTAAGTAGCATTTCAGGAAATATTTTTTCTATTGGTGATGTAATTTGTTATCATCATCCAGCAATAGTAAATGTAGAAGCACATTATAGTGGAAAACTTATTTTTAGATAGTTTTTTCAAAAGGGTTAAAAAGTAAAATACCCTAAAGATAAACCTTAATAATTTTTAATTTCAAAATGAGTTCTTCTATTAATTTGATGTTCTTTTTCAGTACATTTAACTCCATCAGAACATCTATTTGCTAAACGTTCTTCGCCATAACCAACTGCTTTTATTCTATCTGGAGAAAAACCACCATTAGTTAATAAATATTTAACAACACTAGAAGAACGTTGTTGTGATAATTTTAAATTGTAAGCCTTAGATGCTCTAGAGTCTGTATAAGAAGAAGCTAATAATGTAATTTCTGGGCAAAGTCTCATCACTCTAATTACTTTATCTAATTCTACTGCAGCATCATCACGAATATAATATTCACTATAATCAAAGTAAATATTATTTATTTTATCAAATTCCATTTGGCATTTACTGTAATGATCTCCTTTTTTAATGTTTTTTTCATTTGTATATTGAGACTCTTCAACAATAACTTCTTTCGTTTCGGTTTTCTTATCATAACTCGTTCTACGTTGAAAATTAAATGCGCTCTCGTTTTTGATTAAAGTATCTTTTGTTACTATTATTTTCTTAACAGTTTTGTCATTTTTAACAAAATTTTCTTCTTTAATTAATTGTTCAAAATAATACACATCTTCTTTTCCTTTTCCGCTCGCTCTGTTAGAAGTAAAATATCCTTTTCCAGATTTATTCTTTATAAAGCAATAATCATTGGTGTTGCTATTTATAGGCTCTTCTAGTCTTTTAGCCTTAGCATTTGGATTGCTTAAGTCAATAGAATAAATATCAAAACCTCCAAGTCCACCTTTTTTATTTGAAGAAAAATACAAGGTGTTTCCATCTATAAACGGACTAGTTTCATCACTAGAACTACTATTAATTTTATTGGATAATTTTTCTGGATTTCCAAAACCCCAATCACTTAAAATTTTTACCTTATATATATTATAGCTTCCACTTTTGTTTGAAGTGAAATATAAGGTTTTTCCATCTTCAGTTAAAGAAGGGTACATAATAGAAGTCGTCTCACCATTAAAAGGTAGTTTTTTAATATTTCGCCAAGATCCAGGAGATAATACTTCACCTTTAAATAATTCAAAATGTTTTTTATCTGAATTTTTAATGTGATTTTCTCTAGAAAAATAAACAATTTCTTGGTTAGAGTCAAAGCATAATCCTTTTTCATTAAATTCCGAATTTATTTCACTACCTAGCTTTTGAGCGTTTACGATATCTCCATCTTCTGAAATTGTACCAAAATAAAAATCTAAATTTTCAGGCAAGAGTTTTTTGCTTACTTTTTTCTTTCTTTTGGATTTTCTAGTGTGAGATTGAACACTAGCTGACTTTTGAGTAGAATAAATAACAAAATCATCATCAAAAAAGGAAACCCCTTGGTTATTATAACCATTATTAGAGGCTATATTTTTAATAAGATATTTTTGTGTTGTTTGTGCGCTAATTTCTTGATTGTTGTAGGCTAATACAATCAAAAGGAGTATTATTTTTTTCATTTTCCATTATTAAGGGTACGCAAAACTAAGTAAAATAGTGTTACTATCAAATAGAATTAAATAAAAATTCTCATTTGGGTTGTTTTCTCTTAGAAGTTTTTACAGAGCAAACACATACTTTTGATATGTCATTCCTGCGTAGGCAGGAGTCTTTTGAGGAATAGTTATTTATACTTTTAATTAAAACTGGTTCATTTTAAATTTATAATTTTAAGATTAATTAGACACATTTTAAGCTTCCTGCCTACACAAGAATGACAAGCAAATCAACTTTAATACAAAAAAGTATGAGTTTGCCTTAGAAGTTTTTAGAATTAAATTCTTCTAAAAAAATAATAATTGTATTTTTGCCTGAATAGAAAGATAACATGATAGATAAAATTAAAATAATAAAACAACGTTTTGATGAGGTTTCTGACTTGATTATTCAGCCAGACATTATAATGGATCAAAAGCGATATGTTAAATTAAATAAAGAATATAAAGATCTTAATGCCATTGTTCAAAAAGGTGATGAGTATTTAGGTTTGGTTGAAAACATTAATGAAGCAAAAGAAATAATTGCTGATGGCTCTGATGCTGAAATGGTTGAAATGGCTAAAGCCGAAATGGACGAGGCTAAAGATAAATTGCCTCAATTAGAAGAGGAACTTAAAATTTTAATGGTGCCTAAAGACCCAGAAGATGCCAAAAATGTAATCGTTGAAATTAGAGCAGGAACTGGAGGTGATGAAGCAAGTATCTTTGCAGGTGATTTATATAGAATGTACACTAAATTTGCATCGGATAAAAAATGGAAAGTGGAGATTGAAGATTTAAGCGAAGGAACTTCTGGAGGTTTTAAAGAAATCGTCTTTAGTCTTACAGGGAATAATGTATATGGCACTATGAAATTTGAATCTGGTGTACATCGTGTGCAAAGAGTTCCTCAGACGGAAACTCAAGGAAGAGTGCATACTTCCGCAGCAACCGTAATGGTTTTACCTGAGGCAGAGGAATTTGATGTTGAAGTAAAAAATTCTGATGTAAGAATTGACTATTTTTGCTCTTCTGGTCCTGGAGGACAATCAGTGAATACTACTTATTCTGCTGTTCGTTTAACACATATTCCTACAGGAATTGTAGCGCAATGCCAAGATCAAAAATCACAGCATAAAAATAAAGACAAAGCTTTTAAAGTATTACGTTCTCGTATTTATGAAATGGAATTACAGAAAAAGCTAGAAGCAGATTCTGCCAAACGAAACTCTTTAGTTGCCTCTGGAGATAGAAGTGCAAAAATTAGAACCTATAATTATGCGCAAGGTCGTGTTACAGACCATAGAATAGGATTAACATTATACGATTTAAGTAATATTATTAATGGCGATATTCATAAAATTGTGGAAGCTTTAGAATTGGCAGAAAATACCGAGAAATTGAAACAAATGAACGAAGAGTTATAGTAAAGACGTTTGGCGTAA
>CAZYKN010000020.1:0-1605 GCA_964648135.1 uncultured Flavobacteriaceae bacterium | reverse complement strand
GCGTAAAGACGTTTTGCAAAACGTCTCTTTTAGTAAAGACGTTTGGTCAAACGTCTCAACAACAATAAAAATGAAAATCAAACAAATAACCAATTACTTAGAACAACTTGCACCTCTAGAAGATGCAGAGGACTTTGATAATGTTGGCTTGTTGGTTGGCGATAATCAAACCGAAGTTACTAATATACTAGTTACGTTAGATACTTTAGAAACTACCATTGATGAAGCTCTTGAAAAAAAATGTAACCTTATTGTTAGTTTTCATCCTATAATATTTTCGGGTTTAAAACACCTTAACGGAAGTAATTATGTAGAACGAGTAGCCATTAAGGCAATTCAGAATAATATTGCTATTTATGCAATGCACACTGCTTTAGACAATTCCTTTGATGGAGTTTCTGCTAAAATGTGTGAAGTATTAGGATTGGTAAATCGGCAGTTTTTAATTCCAAATACAACTAAAAATATTGGAATGGGAATGGTAGCAGAGTTTCCTTCCGCTTTAAGTGAAAAAGATTTTTTAGCCTTGTTGAAAGTTAAATTTAAGGCAAAAGGCATTCGATTTTCTTCCTTATTAAATAAAAAAATAAAAAAAGTTGCCGTTTTAGGTGGTTCAGGCGCTTTTGCAATTGATGATGCAAAAAAAATAGGAGCAGCTGCTTACGTATCATCAGATTTTAAATATCACGATTTTTTTAAAGCAGAAAAAGACATATTATTGGTTGATATTGGGCATTATGAAAGTGAACAATTCACAAAAAACCTTTTAGTTGATTATCTTAACAAAAAAATTAGTAATTTTGCACTTGCTTTAAATAAAAGCAATATATTTTTATCAGAAAACAATACAAATCCAATTAATTATTTATAATGGCAAAAAAGAAAGAAGTTACCGTTGAAGAAAAATTAAGAGCATTATATGACTTGCAGTTAATAGATTCTAGAATTGACGAAATAAAAAACACTCGTGGAGAGCTTCCTTTAGAAATAGAAGATTTAGAAGATGATATTACTGGTTTAAATAAACGTTTAGATACTTTTAAAGCAGATATTGAAAATTTAAACGGTGCAATAGCAGATAAAAATCAAGCTATTGAAGAGTCTAAAACTTTAATGAAAAAATACACAGAACAGCAAAAAAACATTCGTAACAATAGAGAATTTGACTCCTTGTCAAAAGAAATTGAATTCCAAGAATTAGAAATTCAATTAGCTGAAAAACACATTAAAGAATTTAAAGCTAAAATAGTTCATAAAGAAGAAGTGATTGAAGGTTCTCAAGAAAAAATTGACAACTTAGAAAATCATTTAAAACATAAAAAAGAAGCACTTTCAGAGATTATGGCTGAAACTGAAAAGGAAGAAAAAGTTTTAAATAAAAAATCAGAAGAATTTAGTAAATTAATTGAAGAGCGTTTATTACAAGCTTACACTAGAATTCGCACAAATGTACGTAACGGATTAGCAGTAGTTGCAGTAGAAAGAGGAGCAGCAGCAGGTTCTTATTTTACTATTCCACCACAAAGACAAATGGAAATTGCCATGCGTAAAAAAATTATTACTGATGAACATTCAGGAAGAATTTTGGTTGATGTTGAATTAGCA
>CAZYKN010000019.1:510-12432 GCA_964648135.1 uncultured Flavobacteriaceae bacterium | reverse complement strand
AAAAATATTGCACTTGTTTTCTCAAATAACGCCTCAAGTTTAGAAACCGACAGGAAACATCAAAAATCTATTGATAATTTAGACGATTATTTCCCAAGTCCTGCTATCTTTGTCTATACTTTACCAAACATTGGTATTGGTGAAGTAAGTATTCGTCATCAACTAAAAAGCGAAAATGCTTTTTTTGTTTTTAATAAGTATAATGCTGATTTTCATACTGTTTATGAAAGTAGTTTAATAAATTCAGCTAAAGCTGAAGCCGTTTTAAGCGGTTGGACAAATGTAGATAACGATGTAAATTACGAAGCATTTGTCTATTTAGTAGGCAAAAAAGGAATAATAGAACACAATAAAAATACATTAAACCAAATATATCAAGAATAATTATGGAAGAATTAAAACAAGAATTAAAAGCAAAAATTATCGAAAATTTAAACTTAGAAGATTTCACCGTAGAAGAAATAGGTGATAACGATCCGCTTTTTGGAGAAGGTTTAGGATTAGATTCTATTGATGCTTTAGAATTAATAGTGATGTTAGATAAAGATTACGGTATTAAAATTGCCGATCCTAAACAAGGAAAAGACATCTTTGAATCTATTGAAACAATGGCAAAATTCATTACCGAAAATCAAAAATAAACATGAGTAAAGGTGTTGCTGTTACTGGAATGGGAATTATTTCTTCTATTGGAAACAATGTAGAAGAGAACTACCTATCTTTAATAAACAAAAAACAAGGCATAGACAAAATTCAGAAAATTAATACCATTCACAAAGAGGCTATTAAAGTTGGAGAAATTCATTTTTCTAATGATGAACTTGTTAAAATGTTGGGTTTACCAAAAGATAATAACTATTCTAGAACTGCAATGTTAGGCGAAGTAGCAGCAAAAGAAGCCTTAAAAAGTGCTCAAATTACAGATGTAAACAAATACAGAACAGGTTTAATTTCTGCTACAAGTGTTGGAGGAATGGATATGACAGAGCAGTTTTTCTATTCACATTTTAAAGAGGATAAAAATCACCGATATATTGAAAGCCACAATGCAGGAGATTCTACTTCAAAAATTGCTCAAAGTTTAGGTATTCACGAGTTGGTAACTACAATAAGTACTGCTTGTTCGTCTTCGGCAAATGCTATTATGTTGGGTGCAAGATTAATAAAAGCAGGCAAATTAGACAGAGTGGTTGTTGGTGGAGCAGATTGTTTATCTAAGTTTACTATAAACGGATTTAAAACACTTATGATTTTATCAGAAACGGATTGTAAGCCTTTTGATGAAAACCGTACTGGTTTAAATTTAGGAGAAGCAGCTGCCTTTTTAGTCTTAGAATCTGATGAAGTAGTTAAACAAGAAAACAAGAAAGTTTTGGCTTATGTTTCTGGTTATGCCAATGCAAATGATGCTTTTCATCAAACCGCTTCATCGGCAGATGGTCAAGGAGCAACACTTGCTATGCAAAAAGCCTTAAAAGTGGCTAAAATACAAGCAAAAGATATTGATTATATTAATGCACACGGAACAGCAACACCAAATAATGATCAATCTGAAAGTCAGGCGTTAGTTAATGTTTTTGGTGATAAAGTTCCAGCATTTAGTTCTACAAAAGCATATACTGGTCATACTTTAGCAGCTGCTGCTGCTATTGAAGCGGTATATTCTATTTTAGCTTTACAGCACAAAACCATGTTTCCTAATTTGAATTTTGAAACACCAATTTCTGAAACAGGTTTAAAACCAATTACCAAACCAACACAAAAAGACTTAAACAATGTGTTATCCAATTCATTTGGTTTTGGAGGAAATTGTTCAACGTTAATTTTTTCTAAAGCATAAATTATGAAGCAGCATTGTTATATAAACGGAATGGGTTGTGTTTCTGCTCAAGATACTACTAATTATCAGACATTTTTAGAAAACGCACAAGAGTTGCAAGAAAACGTAGTTGGTGTATTTAAACCCAATTATAAAGAGTACATTAAACCAGCAATGATTAGACGTATGGCAACTGGTGTAAAAAATGGAGTAGTTGCTGCAAGTAAAGCTTTAGCCGAAGCCAATATTGAAATTCCTGATGCTATTATTACAGGAACAGGAATGGGTTGTATGGTTGATTCGGAGAAATTCTTAAAAAATATTTTAGATAATGAGGAACAATTTTTAACACCAACCGCTTTTATTCAGTCCACACACAATACTGTTGGAGGTCAGATTGCTTTGGGTTTAAAATGTAAAGCTTATAACGTTACTTATGTACACGATGCAACTTCGTTTGAAGCCTCATTATTAGATGCTTTATTAATGATGAATGATGGTGAAGAAAATATTTTAGTTGGTGGTGTTGATGAAAATGGAGCACATACTGTGGAAATGTTTAAACTCATAAATCATGTTAAAAAAGAAGCTACTTTTATAGGAAATGTATTAAATACCAATACAGAAGGAGCTGTTTTTAGTGAAGGAGCAACTTTTTTTACACTTTCTAATAAACAAAATAACGCTTACGCTGAATTGATTGATGTTAGTATTTATGATACCATTTCTGAAGGTGAAATCCCTCAAAAATTACATCAGTTTTTAAACGATAATCAATTATCGATAAATGATATTGATGCCGTTGTTTTAGGAAATAATGGTGATGTTAAATACGATAAAATTTATAATAATTTACAAGAAACTATCTTTAAAAATACAGCACAAATATATTACAAACACTACGCAGGAGAAAACAATACAGTAAGTGCTTTTGGTTTATGGACTGCTTCAAACATTTGTAAAAATCAAGAAATTCCAACACAGTTAAAATTAAACAAGGTTGCAGTTTCTAAAATGAATTATATTTTGTTATACAACCAATACAGAGGTAAAAATCATAGTTTTACTTTGATTAAATCTTGTTAGGTTAGTGAAGGTTTCCGTGAGGGTTTCACTTAGAGTGAAGCCATCACTTAAAAGTTTCTACTCACACCGTGACTCAAAGTTACGGTGTGAGTTTAATAAACATTAAAATTGCAAGTATTTTACTCTAAATAAATCATGTTAAAATTTAAAAATATAAATATCATTTTCGTGCTTTTAGTCCTATTTTTAGGATTTTATAGTATGAAACTGTTTTATATTTGGTTTCCATTACTACTAATTTTTTGGATAATTATTACCACAATTGGTTCATTTCATATAAGATGGAATTATTTTTTACCTGCAAAACACTTCAATCATCAAATTAAAAAAAATCAGGTTGCTATTACTTTTGATGATGGTACAAACGTAGAATTCACACCAAAAGTATTAGGTATATTAAAAAAATATCAAGTAAAAGCCACTTTTTTTTTAATAGGAAAACATATTGAAAAGTATCCAAACATAGTGCAACAAATTTTAGATAATGGTCATTTAATAGGCAATCATTCTTATTTACATAATAACGGATTTGGGTTTTTAAAAACAAAAGAAGTCATTAAAGATATTTCAATTACTCAAAGACTTTTAAAAGATAAATTTAACATAGAAAACAAACTGTTTAGACCACCTTTTGGTGTTACCAATCCAAATATTGCTAAAGCAGTAAAAAGTTTAAATTTGCAGGTTATTGGTTGGAGTGTAAGGTCATTAGATACCAAAGCTAAAACTGTAGATGAGGTAATGCAAAGAATAATTCCTAAAATAAAAAAAGGAGCTGTAATTTTATTACACGATACCAGTGCTCTAAGTGTTGAAATTTTGGAACAGTTGTTGCAATACTTGGAAGAACATCAATTAAAATCGGTTACGATAGATGAATTATTTAAAGAAGAATAACATGAAAATAAAAAGGTTTATATTAGTTATTACGTTGTTTATTAGTATGTTTAGTGTTTTTTCACAAGAAGAATTATCGGCTTCTAAAGCACAAGTACTCAAAGAAAAAATCATTCAAAAATCAAAAAACACCAAAACTATTGCAAACGATTTTAAGCAATCTAAACATTTATCCTTTTTAACAAAAGATATAATTAGTTATGGAAAATTGGTTTTTAAAGCACCAAATTTAATTAAATGGGAATATCAAAAACCCTTTAAATACAGTGTTGTTTTTAAAGATAATCAGTTATTTATTGATGATGATGGTACAAAAAGCAACATCGATTTAAGTGCAAATAAAGCCTTTAAAAACTTAAACAATTTAATTATTAAAAGTGTGAAAGGTGATTTGTTTGATGACAATAAATTCAGTATTAAATATTTTAAAGAAAAAGCAAATTATATGATTCGTTTTACTTCAAAAGACGATTCACTAAAATCGTTTATTAAAGAATTTGAGTTGACTTTTGATGGAAAAACTTTTAACGTACTTCAAATAAAAATGATAGAAACATCAGATGATTATACGCTTATTCAATTTTTAAATCAAAAAATAAATAAACCTGTTTCTGATGCGATATTTGTTCTTTAGCCTACTATTTTTTACGTTAATTTCTTGTGGAAGCTTACCAACAACTAAAGGGTTGGAAGCAAAACCGCTACAAAAAATTATTGAAAACACGTATTTTTCAAATACAGCAACAGACTATGTTTATAAAGCTAAAATTCAAGCCAATAAAAATAACTTTGGAGGACTTCTCATCGTTAAAAAAATTGCTAAAAATCATCATAGAGTAGTTTTTACCACTGAGTTTGGCAATAAAATATTCGATTTTGAGTTTATTAATGATGTATTTAAGATAAATTCCATTATGGATAAACTCAATAAAAAAATAGTGATTAACGCTTTAAAAAAAGATTTTCAGTTATTGGTGAATCAGTATAATATTGCTTTTAATGAGTTTGAAAATACTCCATTTAAAATTTATCAAACCAAACTAAACAATAAAGACAATTATTATTTTTTTAAAGGAAATCTACTAGATAAAATAGTTATGGCATCAAAACATAAAGAAAAAGTAAGTATTTTGTTTGAAAAAATAAATCAAAATATTGCAAAGAAGATTACCTTTGCACATCATAATTTTAATATGAAAATAAATTTAAACTATATAAACTAAAAACAACAACAAAATGAAAAAGACACTTTTAATTGCTTTAATAACTTTAATGAGTTTACCAAGTTTTTCACAAGCAAGATTCGGAATTCGTGGAGGAGTAAACATTGCAAATTTATCTAATTTAGAAACCAAAACAAGAACAGATTTTTATGCAGGAATTTTTCTAGCCGTAAAAGCAAGTGATGCTTATACCTTTCAACCAGAAATTTCGTACTCTGTACAAGGAGCAACATTAAACGATACTACACACACTTTACGTGTAGAAAACAGCAACCTCTCTGATGTGAAATTAGAATTTTTATCTATTACTATGATGAATAAATTGGTTACTCAAAATAATATTAGTTTTTTAATTGGACCATATATTGATATTAGAATGGCAGACAATATTAGAAATGACGGTTACTTTTTAGAAGGACTTTTCCCTAGAATGGATTTAGGACTGCAAGTAGGTTTAGGTTTTGATGTTAATGATGGCTTATCTATTGAAGCACGTTATAAACAAGGCTTTGTAGATATGATAAATGAAAATAATATTTACCAAGACTATAATATAGATGATGCTAACTTTAACAGAGTTTTCCAAATAGGAATTACCTATAAATTTAATTTAAAACAGACAAAATAACAATGAAAAAAATAGTTTTAACAGCTATATTATTAGCAACGGCAAGCATTACATTTGCACAATTTAATTTTGGAATTAGAGGAGGTTTAAACCTTTCTGATTATTCAAATTTAGATAATAGTAGTAAAAAAACGGATTATTATGTAGGAGCAATTCTATCAATAAAATTTGGTGATTTTTATACCTTACAACCAGAATTTACCTATTCAAAACAAGGTACAAAGCTCAACGGAACACAACCGTATTTAGCATCAAATACCATTGGAGTGAATTATTTTTCTGTTGATGTGGCTAATAAATTAGCTATTGGAAACAATGTACACTTTATTATTGGTCCTTATTTTGATATTGTAATGGATAAAGATATTAAAGAAATTAGAAACGCAGACAGTTATTATAATAGATACGAAACCACAGGAGTCGATTTAGGTTTTATCTTTGGATTAGGATTTGATGTAACTAAAAATTTAACCATTGAAGCACGTTATAAACAAGGATTTATTGGTGTTATTGATAATTTAGAAAATAACAATACAGATGCTAGCTATTATTATGATGAAGATCCACATTTAAACAAAGTCTTTCAAGTAGGAATTACCTATAAATTTGAATTGATGAAATCGAAGAAATAGAAATAACATGGTACTAGAAAACTTTTATACAATAAAGAACAAAGAAGTATTAAACAAAGCGACTTCTTATAATTTTGATGTTTCAATAAACAGTAAACATCAAATATTTGAAGGACATTTTCCTAATAATCCTATTATGCCAGGAGTTTGTATGATGCAAATCACCAAAGATATTGTTGAGGATATTACAGGAGAAAAACTGTTTATGAAAAAATGTTCAAACGTTAAATTTATGGCGATTATTAATCCTGAAGAGAATAAAGACTTAAAGTTAAAAATTGATATTTCTTATACGGAAGATGGTGATATAAAAGTAAAAAATAGTACCAAATTTGATGAAACTGTGGCGTTAAAATTGAGTGCAGTTTATACAAAACAATAAGATAATAATAAACCCAAATCTGTAGGTTTTTTGAGACCTCACAGGTTTTTAAAACCTGTGAGGTCTTTGGAAAAATTTTTATATTTTAAAAATGAATAAATTTTTAGTTCTTTTTACCAGTTTAAGTCTATTTTTTGTAAAAATAGACCTTAATACCGTTCGTTTAGATTATAAAACAGCAACACAATCTAACGCTAATGTTTTGGTTTTATATAACAAATTAAAAAAAGTAACCAAAGCAGACAAAAAAGTTTTGGTTGCCTACAAAGGAGCAGTAACAGCCTTAATGGCAAAACAACAAAAGGGAGTAAAAGCAAAAAAAGAATTTTTTAAAAAAGGAGTAAGTCTATTAGAATATGCATTAAAAGCCAACCCTAATAGTATTGAAATCCGTTTAATTAGATTAAGCGTACAACAAAATTCTCCTAAAATATTAAAATACAACAAACAAATTACAGAGGATAAAGCCTTTGTTTTTAAACATTATAAATCCGTTAAATCCACGTCTTTAAAAAACTTTATTAAAGGTTATATTTTGCAATCTGATAAGTTTAGCGAAGAAGAAAAAGCTCTTTTTAAATCATGAAATTTATCTATTTATTCATCGTATTAATAACAGTTAATACTTTTTCTCAAAAACTTAAAATTAAAGAAGGAAATTTAGATGAATTAAAAGGAGTAATATCATATAATTTAGAATTTGATTATCATAATTTAGAAATCATAAATTATGCAAGTGAAGAAGTTTTTTTAAAAGAAAAAGTAAAGAGGAAAAGTAAAATATTTAAAACGAAATGGTTCTCTAATAGAAAAAATGTTTACCAACCATTTTTTGAATCAACTTTTAATAATTATTTCATTAAAAAGAAGAAAATTACTGTTAGTGAACACAATACTGACGCTAAATATACTATTTTAGTAAAATCACTAAAATTATATCCTGGTTATAATGTAACAATGGCTTGGGAATCTGCAAAACTTTGGGCTGAGGTTGTGATTTATAAAACAAAACATCCAAAACAGATTGTATTCCGTTCTAAACCAATAAAAATATATCAAGGTTATTATGATATGAATATGGGCAAACGCATTGCAAATGCGTATGGAGTTTTAGCACAAACTACTGCTAAATTTCTTAAAAAGAAAACGCTTAGATGATAGATATACAAATTAAAATAAAAAACTAAAAGGCACAGCAAATAATTCTTGATGATGTTTACTAAAATCTAATACCATATTTCCTGTATAAAATACAATTCCAATTATATTTTTTTTAGATTTTTGTTGGAAATTTTTTATGTGTTTAAAATCATCAATATTAACAGTTTGTGAAGCTTTAACCTCAATAGCAATAATATTTTCACCTTGAACTAAAACAAAATCAATTTCTTTTTTATCAGAAGTTCTATAATGATAAATTTCTGTTTCTTTACTGCTATAACCAATGTGTTTTAGCAATTCTTGAAAAATAAACGTTTCATATACTTGCCCTTTATAAATTGAATTATTCAACTCTTTTTCTGAAGTTATTTTTAATAAATGACACATAATTCCTGTATCAGTTAAAAAGATTTTAGGAGATTTTACAAACCTTTTACCATAGTTTTCAAAATACGGTTGAATAAGTTTTATTTGAAAAATTTGCTGTAAAATACCAATATAATTATCAATAGTACTGTTTTTAACATCAATTGCATTTGAGATATTTGAAACATTTAAAAGTGTAGCACTTCTTGGAGCAATGACATTAATAAATTTAAAAAAATTATAAACATCTCTCAATTCTCCTATTTCTCTAGCATCTCTTTCTATATAACTACTTATATAAGAACTAAACCACAATCGTTTTTCTAAAGCAGTATGTAATTTAAGTATTTCTGGAAAGCCACCATTTAAAATGGTTTGCTTAATATTTGTGGTACTCTTTATATTTTTAAAATTTGTATTAAAAAGGCTATCAATACAATTTTCATTTGGTTTTTTATTCATTTCTTTGGCACTTAAAGGAAGTAAATTTATTTCTATAATTCTACCTGCTAAAGTATCTTTTGTCTCTTTTAAATCAAAAATATTGACTGAACCTGTTAATAAAAAACTCCCATTTTCTCTATGATTATCTACGTTTAATTTTATAGCCTCTAATAAATTAGGTGCTTTTTGAATTTCATCTATGCAAATAGGCTTTTCTAATCTATTAATAAAACCTATTGGATTTTCTATAGCATTAATTCTAATAGAAATATCATCTAATACAACGTAATTAGAATACAAATGTTTTGCGAGAGTCGATTTTCCTACTTGCCTTGCACCACTCAACAATACAATTGGAGAAATATTTAAAGCCGTTTTTACTATTTTTTCTATACTTCTACTTAACATAGTACAAATATATAAAAAATTTGCAAATTACACCTTATAAAGGTAAAATTTTACACCTTATAAGGGTAAATTTACAAAATTTAGCTTTTTTTATCGTAGAATATGATAAAAACAATCTAGTTTACACGGAATTATAAAAATGCAAATAATCATGTTTCCACAAAAAATCGTATTTTTGCGCCACAAAATCACTCTGTGGAAACCAATACTACAACAACCATATCCAAGCGAATAACAGCCTTAAAATGCTGTGTAATTATTCCTACTTATAACAATGATAAAACGCTAAAACGTGTTATTGATGGTGTTTTACAATATACTACACATATTATTATTGTAAACGATGGTTGTACAGATAGCACTCCAGAAATTCTTAAAAAGTATCCACAAACAACACAAATACATTTTAAACAAAACAAAGGAAAAGGTGTTGGTTTGCGTACTGCTTTTAAAAAAGCCTATGATTTAGGATATCATTATGCAATAACAATAGATTCCGATGGACAACATTATCCAGATGATATTCCTGTTTTTATTGAAGGACTTGAAAAAAACGGACATTCATTACTTATTGGTTCTCGAAATATGGATCAAGATGGTATTCCAAAAGGAAGTAGTTTTGGAAATAAATTTTCCAACTTTTGGTATTGGGCAGAAACTGGCGTAAAACTAACTGATACGCAGTCTGGTTACCGTTTATATCCTTTAAAAGAAATGAATACCATTCCGTTTAAAACTACCAAATTTGAATTTGAAATAGAAAATATTGTAAAAGCTTCTTGGCATGGTGTTTTAGTTAAAAACGTACCTGTAAAAGTGTTGTATGATATGGAAGAGCGAGTAACTCACTTTAGACCTTATAAAGATTTTTTACGGATTACTGTGCTCAATACTTGGTTGGTGATTGTGGCTTTACTGTATATAAAACCGAGAGATTTATTCAGAAAAATAAAAAAAAAAGGACTTAAACGATTTTTTTTAGAAGACCTTTTAAAAAGTCATGAAAGTCCAAAAAAGAAAGCCTCTTCAATTGCTTTAGGTTTGTTTATTGGTTTAACACCATTTTGGGGATTTCACGGAATTATAGCCTTGAGTTTAGCACAAGTATTTAAGTTAAATAAAGCAGTAGCATTTACATTTTCTAATATTAGTATTCCTCCTTTAATTCCGTTTATTGTCTTGGGAAGTATTAAAATAGGAAGTTGGATTTTAGGAACTCAAGTACACTTAAATTTTCATCATTTTAAAGAAAATTTAAAGCTTTTAGGTAGTGTAAAAGAATATCTTTTAGGTAGTTTTGTGTTGGCTTTTATTGTTGCTGTTTTAGCAGGAATAATGAGTTTTATTATTTTTAAATTGAAAGAAAAAAACAATAATTAGTGGAAAAAATACTACTTCAATTTTACCAATTTTTTAAAACTAAAAAAGCACTTCTTTTTGGAGTATTTGCGCTTTTATTAACAGTCTTGTTGTTTTTAGCCTTTAGATTAGAATTTGAGGAAGATATCTCTAAGTTAATTCCTCAATCTGAAGATACCAAAACCTTAAACAAAGTCCTTAACAACGTTGATTTTTCCGATAAAATTATTGTCAATATTGCTGTTAAATCCAAAGGAGATAAAGATAAGTTAGTAAATTATGCAACCGAACTTATTGACAGCTTAAACACACATTGCAACGACTATATTTTAGATATTCAAGGTGCTTTTTCCAATCAGAATATGATGGAAACAATGGATTTAATTTACCAAAATATTCCGTTATTTTTAAACGATAAAGATTACCAAGAAATCCACAATAAATTAGCCAAAGACAGTCTTGCAGCATTGGTACAATCCAATTACAAAACATTGGTTTCTCCAAGTGGAATGATTGCTAAAAAACTGATTAGAAAAGACCCTTTTGGATTAACATTTAAAGCACTTAAAAAGTTAGAAAATTTAAAAATAGCTGATAATTTTGATATTTATAATGGATTCTTAATGACTTCCGATAAAAAGAATATTTTGCTTTTTATAAAACCAAAACTACCTTCAAACGAAACGGATAAAAACACCTTGTTTGTAAAAAAACTCTATAAAATTTCTGATGAATTAAATGCTAAATACATCAATATTGCAAGTAGTGAATATTACGGAGCTACGGTAATTGCCGTTGCCAATGCCAATCAGATAAAATGGGATATTCAAATTACAGTAAGTATTGCTATGACGGTTTTATTACTAATTTTAATACTGTTTTATAAAAAAATCACCATTCCGTTAATACTGTTTTTACCAACTATTTTTGGTGCTTTAATTGCTGTTGTTTCTTTGTATTTTATTCGTGAAAAAGTTTCGGCTATTTCTTTAGGTATTGGTTCTATTTTATTGGGAATTACCTTAGATTATTCTTTACATATTCTTACGCATTTTAAAGAAAATAACAACGTAAAACAACTCTATAAAGATATTACCAAACCTATTTTAATGAGCAGTATGACTACTGCTATTGCCTTTATTTGCTTGTTGTTGCTTAAATCTCAAGCTTTACAAGATTTGGGAATTTTTGCATCTATTAGTGTCATGTCATCATCAATTTTTGCGTTGTTGTTTGTGCCTTTATTGTATAATCCAAAACAAGAAAACAAAACAAATAAAACAAATATTATTGAAAAAATTGCGGCTTATAAGTACGATAGAAATAAGTTTTTCCTTATCGGAATTGTCCTTATTTTCATCATAAGTTTATTTACGTATCACAAGGTAACTTTTAATCAAGATTTATCTCAAATGAATTATATGGATGCTCCAAGCAAATTAGCCGAAAAGCATTTAGAAGATCTTCTTAATCTTTCCTCAAAATCGGTTTATATTGTTGCTCACGGAGATAATTTG
>CAZYKN010000019.1:0-500 GCA_964648135.1 uncultured Flavobacteriaceae bacterium | reverse complement strand
CAAGATTTGGATAGTGTTTTAGATACCAATTTAAAGATAAATCAGCTTTTAAAGCAAGCAAAATCCAAGAAAATTATTCAACAATTTAGTGCCATTGGCAATTTAGTTTTATCAAAAAACGAACAAAAAAAACGCATTGCAAAATGGACTGCTTTTTGGAGCGACAGTATCAAACAAAACCTAAAAACCGCTTTAATTAAAAACGGAGAAAAAGTTGGTTTTACCGCTGCTACGTATCAGCCTTTTTACCATTTAATTCAAACGGATTTTCAACCCATTCCGTTAAGTGAATATGCAAAAATTAAATCTTTATTAACTAAAGAATTTATATCTGATAAAGTATTAAAAACAGCTGTTTCTATCGTTAAATTAGACGAAAAAAACAAAGCCAAACTACAAGCCAAAATTAACAAAATACCCAACGCTTTATTAATTGATAGAAAAGCCATAAACGAAACCTTTTTAGGTGGTTTAAAAGATAATTTTTCTACGTTAATTAA
>CAZYKN010000018.1:0-13241 GCA_964648135.1 uncultured Flavobacteriaceae bacterium | reverse complement strand
AATAAAGCAGTTAAATCTGCATCTGTAACAGGTTGCAAGCTGGTAAATACTTCTATATGACCATCTACAATAGTTGCTGGTTGAATAGCGTAATTCATTACGCCATTAATTTCTGCAAGCATAATAAAATGTACTTGCTGACCAACAGGAATTCTTCCAAAATGTTCTGTAAACATTTGTTGAGAAGCGTCCCAAGTATCCATATTTGCTAAACCTGTTTCACCATCATAAGAAAGATAAACTTCACAATTGGTTTCATTATAACCATCAGGAACATCTACAAATAAATCGGTTAATTGTCCTGTGTAATTATACCATCTATCTAAATTAGTCCATCCAAAATCATGAATTGGGAAACTAAATAATTCATAGATTTCATGAGTTACAGGATCTTCACGCTGTAAAACAGTTGCAATATCTGGTTCATTATCACCATCTTCATTTACTTCTTGCCAAATACCTTCGTCTTCTAAGTTTTCTCCTGCCTTAAAAATATTCATTTGTCCTACATCTGCTGCATTTATTTGTTTACTTTCTATTGTAATAGGTGTTAAAATATCAAGTTGCGTTCCGTTTTGTTTTGCATTGATAAAGTATTCTCCAGCGGAATTTAAGGCTTCTTCATCGCCATTAGGTTTTTCTCCTTTGGTTGATCTGTTTTGTAAAACCATACCACTTTTTCCGTAAATTTCTATAAGCTGAATAGTAACATCTCCTGTAACGGGAGTTCCGTTTAAACCTAAAGAATTTGCAGGAAAAATTACTTTTGTTCCTTGACTTCCTGTAACTGAAACTACGCATCCAGAACAAAAGTCTTCTGTAAATTCTTGTACAGCATCTTGTCTTTTATCATTAAAATATTGTTTTAAGGCTACACCGTCTGGTTGCTGATTATCTTCTTGGTTGTTTTCATCGCTTTTACAGCTGGTTAATGCTAAAAATAGCAATAAAGTAAGTACTGTAAAAAGGTTTACCAATCTACTATTATTCGATTGCGTAAAATTTGTGTTTTGTGTTTTCATTTTTGTGTGTTTTAATGTGTTCAACCTTATATCAAATACATTCTATTTTTGTTACCTCTTTTATTTTTTTATAATTTTAGATTGATAAATATTTCCCGTTGTATTTTTTAGTTTTATAAAATAAATTCCTGTTTTATAATTAGACAAATCAATAAAATGAGTTTCTTTTAAGTTATTTTTTTGAATTGTTTTACCAAGAATGTCTGTTATTTTATATGAAATAATATGTTCTTCATTAAAATAAAGTTTATCCTTTACAGGATTTGGATATACAGTAATCTTATTTACTGTATTAATATTATTTATTGAAGCAGTAGCTGTATTCTCAAAATATACTAAACTAACTTCTGAACCAATAAAAACGTCTAAATCACCATCATTATCAATATCTACAAGAGCTGGATATTGACTGTAATCTACACCAGTAACTAAAGTTCCCATTGGTGTAATATTCCCTGTATTATCAGAAGTAAAATATTTTAAATTGGGCGAATTTTCCGCTAATAAAAGGTCAATATTACCATCTAAATTTAAATCTCCTAAGGCAATGTTAGCTGCGTTAATACCAGTTATATTTGGAACGGTTACTCCAGTAGTTGAAAAATTTTGAGCTGTTATTGTTCCTGTATTCTCAAAATATTGAACAGTAACTTGTGTAGTAGTCGTTGCATAATTTGGTTCATTTCCTGTAATTAAATCATAATCTCCATCATTGTCAAAATCGTACAATGCTGGTGAATACGCGTTTGGAAGTGTTAAATAAGAGGTAGGTGTTGATGAAAAAACAGGAGAATTAGCAGTTCCTGTATTTTCATAATACTCAAAATTGGGACCACTGTAACTTCCTCTACCTACTAATAAATCATAATCTCCATCATTATCTAGATCTGCAAAACTTGGAATAAAAACCCAATTGTTATCTGGATTATTTGAACTTAAACCAGATAGTAATGTAACTGGAGCAGAAAACACAGGGTTAGATACTGTTCCAATATTTTCAAAAAGTTGTAGTATTCTATCATTATCATTAACTCCAGTTGTTGCGTCAGACTTAGATCTTCCCATTAGTAAATCAAAATCTCCATCATTATCAATATCTATAAAAGTTGGTTGATAAACACCATTACTAGGATTTGTAGCAATTCCAAATGGATTGTAAACAGGTGTTGTCGAAAAATTTTGTGCAAATAATAAATTACACATTAATACTGTTAAAAAAAATAATTTTGTTTTCATGATTTTATGTTTTTTGTTAATATAGTTTTATATCAGAAAAAAGAAATTTTGTTACCTAATCATAAAAATCACCTATTTTTAACTATAAAAAACAGCATACTCTATAAACTATGAGGTTGGTTTGATGAACCGCTTGTTTGATTAGATAAACTGTCATTAGTTTATTTATTATTTTTTCTTACTTTAGCCATTGTTAATTATGGATAAAAAACCACATCAAGATCACAAATATATTACTGCATTACTCAATAATGACAGTCGTATTTTAAATGAATTATACCGTAAATTCTCTGGTAAAATTATTGGTTATGTTTCTAAAAATAGTGGAACAGCAGATGATGCACAAGACATTATTCAAGAAACATTAATTACTATTTATCATCAAGCAAAAGAAAAAAACTTTGTGCTTACTTGTCCGTTTGATGCCTATTTCTTTTTGCTTTGTAAGCGAAAATGGTTGAATGTTTTAAATAAAAAAGGAATAAAACAGGTAACAATTCTAGAAGAAATTACATCTATAACTGATGAACAAGAAATTTTAGCCAATGAAACCGAATTACACGAAAAAAGAACACATCTATTCCAAGAAAAATTAATTGAATTAGGTGGAAAATGTAAAGAATTATTAGATTTAGCTTTTAAAGTGAAAAAAATGCAAAAAGTAGCGGAATTATTAGGAGTTACTTATGGTTATGCTCGAAAAAAGAAATCAGAATGTATGGGTAAATTGACTAAAATGATTAAAAATTCATCAAATTATGATACACTAACAACATAGTAAAAAGATGAAAAAAGAAATAGATTATTTAGAAATTGAAAACTACCTTTTAGGAGAATTAAAAGGAGATTCGCTCAATAAATTTGAAGAAAAATTACAAAATGATGCTCATTTTGCTAAAGAAGTTGCTTTGTATAAAGAAATTAATAACAGTTTATCTTCACGATTTTCTAATTATGATGAAGAAAATAAATTGAGAAATACTTTAGAGGATTTAGGCAATTTTCATATCAAAAACAACTCAAAACTCAAATTGGTTGAGCAAGCTGCTAAACCAAAAACAAAAGTTTTTTCTATAAAAAAATATACCAAGTATTTAGTAGCAGCAAGTGTCATTTTATTTGCTTCTATTTTATGGATGAATTCTGATAAAAAAGCACCTAATTATTATGATTACAATCAGTTTGAACAAATAGATTTAGTAGTGAGAGGAGATAATAATTCACATTTAATTGAAGCTCAAAATGCCTTTAACGCTAAAGATTTTTTAAAAGCTTCAAAAGAATTTAAAATCTTATTAAAAGAAGATAAAACTAAGGTTGAATTACAACTCTATTTAGGAATTTGTTTAATAGAACAGAATAAATTTCAGTTAGCTGATGAAATATTAAGTGGTTTATCCAAAGGAAACTCTATTTACAAAAATGAGGCAACTTGGTATTTAGCTTTAAGTAAATTAAAACAAAAAGATTATAAAACGTGTAATGATTTGCTTAAAACCATCCCAAAAGACACAGAAAAATATACACAAGCCCAAAATTTATTAGATAAATTATAGGAAAGGCTGCTTTTTATTTTAATATATTTGCATCTTATTTAAAATAATACAGTAAGTTAAATGAATTTTTGGGCACACGTAGCAAGGATAATCATTAGAGGGAAATATATAATTTTACTTTTATTAGCAGCGTTTACCTTTTTCTTAACAACACAAATTCACAAAATTCATTTTTCGCATACTGAAGCAAATTTATTACCAGAAGATCATATTGTAAACCAAGAGTACAATCATTTTTTAAAGATTTTTGGAGAAGAAGGAAACTTAATTGTAATGGCAGTTAAAGATCCTAAAATATTTACTGTTAAAGTATTTAATCAGTGGAATGAATTAGCTGAAGAATTAAATAAATTTGATGGTATTGAAGCAGCTATAAGTGTTGGAGATATTAAAAAATTAGTAAAAGATAAAAAACATAAAAAGTTTATTACCAAGCCTATTTTTGATAAAAAACCGACTACTGATGCGGAAGTTTTAAAAATTAAAGATGAATTGTTTAATAAATTACCTTTTTACAATAACCTTCTTTTTAATAAGGAAACAGGAACTGTGAGAACAGCACTGTATATGAAAAAAAGCATTGTAAATACAGCTCAACGAAATGAGTTTATCCATAAAAACCTTATTCCTGCAATTAAAAAATTTAGTAAAGAAAACAATATAAAGGTTTACACTTCTGGAATGCCTTATATTAGAACCCTTAATTCTGATAGTATTATGGGAGAATTAGGGACTTTTGTAGGATTGGCTTTCTTTATTACGGGTTTTATTTTCTTTTTATTTTTTAGATCTTTTAGAGCGACGTTTATTACCATGTTTGTTGTTGGTTTAGGTGTAGTTTGGGCTTTTGGATTTATGGGATGGTTGAATTATGAAGTTTCTGTATTAACCGCTTTAATTCCGCCTTTAATTATTGTAATTGGTGTGCCAAATGCTGTTTTTTTAATTCATAAATATCAACAAGAAATAAGTTATCATAAAAATAAAGGAAGAGCTTTACAACGTGTTATTTCAAAAATTGGTAATGCTACTTTAATGACTAACTTAACTACTGCTTTTGGTTTTGGAACATTTGTTTTTACTAAAAGTAAAATACTTAATGAATTTGGAATTGTGGCATTTATCAATGTAATGTCTATCTTCTTTTTGTCTTTGTTTTTAATACCTATTTTGTATAGTTTTTTACCTATTCCTAAAGAAAGACATTTAAAACATTTAGAGAAAAAATGGATGAATGGTATTGTAGATTGGTTAATAAATATGGTAAGACATCGTAGAATTGCCATATTTATTGGAACGTTTGTAATGGTAGTTGTGAGTATTATTGGTGTTTATTTAATTAAAGTTTCTGGTAGTTTAATTGAAGATATGCCTAAGGGAAAAGAATTTTATAACGACATTTTATTTTTTGAAAAAGAATTTGGAGGAATTATGCCTTTAGAAATTTTGGTGGATACTAAGAAACCTAAAGGAGTTATGAAACTTTCCACATTAAAAAGAATGAGCCATATTGAAGATGCTATTGATGAAATAGACGGTTTATCGCCTATGCTTTCTGTAATTAATCTTGTTAAATACTCTAAACAAGCTTTTTATAATGGAAATCCTAAATATTACGAATTACCAACTTCACAAGAGAAAAATTTTTTATTAGAATATACCAAAAATTCTAAGACCAGCTCAGATATGTTAAAGAGCTTTGTTGATTCTACTGGAAGATATACCAGAATGACAACCTATATGAAAGATGTTGGAACGGAAAAAATGGATAAAATTGAAGAGCGTTTATCTGCCAAAGTCAAGAAATATTTTCCAAAAGAAAAGTTTAAAATTACCATGACAGGTAAAGCCTTAGTGTTTTTAAAAGGAACAACTTATTTAGTTAAAAACCTTGCTGTTTCTTTAGGTTTGGCTATATTTTTAATTGCTTTATTAATGGCTTGGATGTTTAGATCATTTAAAATGATATTAATTTCGTTAATACCAAATCTTTTACCTTTATTATTTACGGCAGGATTAATGGGTTATCTTGGTGTACCTATAAAACCTTCCACTATTTTAGTATTTAGTATAGCATTTGGAATTTCGGTAGATGATACCATTCACTTTTTAGCAAAATACAGACAAGAATTGATTGCCAACAATTGGAAAGTTAGAAAATCTGTTTACAAAGCACTAAGAGAAACTGGAACGAGTATGTTTTACACTTCCATTGTCTTATTTTTTGGATTTCTAATCTTTATGCACTCTAGTTTTGGTGGTACTATTGCACTTGGTGGTTTGGTTTCAATTACCTTATTATTTGCAATGGTTTCTAATTTGTTATTATTACCTGCTTTACTCTTAGCTTTTGAAAATAAAATAGCGAATAAAAAGACTTTTATAAAGCCTAAAATTCAAGTTTTACCAGAAGAGGAATAATACTAAAACATGTTATTTGGTATTATATAATATTACTTGATGTGGTTTCCAAGTGGTTTTATCACCTGTATAATTATCTGTTATACTGATGAGTTCAATGGTTTTTGGAATGAATTTTATAAGTAAATAGTCTGTTTTTCTATTAGGATAAAAACGCTCCCAACCGTCTTTCCATATTTCTTGTTTGGTTTTATCATCGTTTACTAAATAGGCATTTCCCATTAAGGAAACATAAGCTAATTTATTTTTATCAAAATAATGTAAAGTAGTTTTTGAATTGTGCTTTAGCTGATTTACTTTTCTGCTTTTAGGATTTGTACCAATCCATATTATATGATGATTTCTTGGTGTAAATGGTTCTACAATTCTAGCTCTAGGTTGATTTTCTGAATCTAACGTAATTAAAGTGGCATAGTATGCAGATTTGATAATAGAGTCTGCTATTTTAAGGATTTGCTTTTCCTTTTGGTTAAAATTAACTTTGTAATCAATTATTTTTTTTGGTTCTTTATTACAAGAAAACAAAAGAATTAAAGCGGTGAAATAGAATAAGTACTTCATGGTATTTTGTTTCTTCAAAAATACAAAAACAAAAGAGAATAAAAATGAAATAGGTTTAAGAAACTAAACGTATCAATAATGATTTTTATCGTAGTTTTGCAATATGTCTAATAAAGCAATTGGTATTTTTGATTCTGGTATTGGTGGTCTTTCAATTTGGAAAGAAATTGTTGCCTTGTTACCTCATGAAGATACTATATACTTAGCTGATAGTAAAAATGCACCTTACGGACAAAAATCACCTCAAGAAATTATAGATTTATGTATTAAAAATACAGAGTATTTATTAAAACAAAATTGTAAAATAATTGTGGTTGCTTGTAATACAGCAACTACCAATGCTATTAGTTATTTACGAAATCATTATAACGTACCCTTTATTGGTATTGAACCAGCAATAAAACCTGCAGCATTACATTCAAAAACAAAATCAATTGGAATTTTAGCCACAAAAGGCACATTAAACAGTAAACTCTTTTCTTCTACTTCTGAAAAGTTAGCTGATGATATTCAAATAGTTGAACAAATAGGAGAAGGCTTAGTCTCTTTAATTGAAAACGGAAAAATCCATTCAATAGAAATGGATAAATTACTTAAAAAGTACTTAGAGAATTTAAGTAAAAATAATATTGATCATTTAGTTTTGGGCTGTACTCATTATCCGTTTTTAATTCCAAAAATTAAAAAAATTATTGGTAATAAAATAAAGATTATTGATTCTGGTGCAGCAGTAGCAAAACAAACTAAAAATATTTTGCTAAAAAACAATTTATTAAATGAAGAGCATCACCAAGCAAATCACAGGCTTTATAGTAATTTAGATGAAAAAATAATCATTCAATTTATAGATTATCCACATACAACTATTACGTATTTAGATTTTTAAAACAACCCAAATGTTACAACCAAAAGACGATAATTATTTTATGGAAAAGGCTTATCAAGAAGCCCAAACCGCTTTTGAAAAGGATGAAATTCCTATTGGAGCAATTATTACTCATAAAGGAAAAATAATTGCCAGAGCGCATAATTTAACCGAAACACTAAACGATGTTACTGCTCATGCAGAAATGCAAGCTTTTACAATGGCAGCAGATTATTTAGGCGGAAAATATTTAAAAGGATGCACCTTATATGTTACTCTAGAACCTTGCCAAATGTGTGCAGGAGCTAGTTATTGGACACAAATTGATAAGGTTGTTTTTGGAGCAAAAGATGAACAAAGAGGTTTTGTTAAATTAAAAACCACAACACATCCAAAAACAAAAATTATTGGTGGTGTTTTAGAAGAAAAATGTAGTAAAATACTGACTAAGTTTTTTGTTGAAAAACGAAATCTGAATTAGATTCTGAAACAAGTTCAGAATGACGTATTTTCTATTATATCTTCTCTTTTTTCTTTTCTCTTTTCACTCTTTTCTCAACCCTTTACGCTCTTCTCTCAATTCTTTTCATTCTTCTCATCAGATTGCTCCATTCTACTATCTATAAAATCGCCAATTCTATCTTTATAACGATGATAAATAAAAAGTGGCATTAATAAAAAAGCAAACAATAACACACCAATTCCAATAAATAGATGACCATTATGTGAAGTGAAATTGTTTAAAATAAAGCCTAAAACAATTATAAGAAAGCTAAAAAAAAACAATATTTTTAATATATTTTTCATGTGTTTTTTTATTAATTTAACAGCATATTTATTTTGATTTTTAAGACGTAAATATTATGTTTAATTTTTATGAAACAATTAATTAACACACGCTTAAAATACTATTTACTTGTAGATTCCGTTTTTATTGATATCTTTGCTTAGCAAAATTAACAATTTTTTGAATGAAAACTACACAACTTACATTATTCTTTGTTTTTTTATCCTCTTTTTTATCCTATTCTCAAAATTATAATCATGAGTTTGGTGTTTCTATTGGAGCAGTTTCTATTCAGTCCGATTATGGTGAACGAGGAGATTTTGCAAGTTCTTATGGTAATGTTGGTTTTGGGGTTGGGTTGAATTATTATTTTTCTTTTGATAATTCTTATAGTAGATGGAATGCACATACAAGTGATTTACAAAATCATTTTAGATTAAAATTAGGCGCTTCGTATATGCAAGATCATTTTATTCACAGAGGTAGATACATAGAATCTTTATCTGTAACTGCTATAAAAATGGCAGCAATGAGAGGAAGTACTAAAATATATAATTTTGGTGGTCAAATAGAATATGCTATTTTTGATTTTATGGATGAACGTAAATTAGAGCCTTATTTAGCAATTGGTTTGTATTATGTGTTTTATGATCCAGATTTAACATCAGAATTAGGTGATTGGAAAGATAACCCTAGTTTAATTCCTACTGTTTACCAAAACGGAAGTATTCATTTAGAAAAAGACAAAACACAATCGTTCTCTTTTGGATTTGGTAGCAGATATGCCATTGGAGAGTCTACAAAAATGGTCTTTGACTTTAGATGGCAAAAATTTCTAACTAACAATATTGATGGATTAGATCCTCAATTAGGTGCAAATAAATTTAGAGATTGGCTGTTATATGCCCAAGTTGGCGTTGTTTTTAAAGTAAATTAAGCTTTTTTCTTATTAAATTCATTCATTGTTTTAGCAACACCAATTAAGCCAAAAGACTTAATAATTTTATTTATTTTGTCTAATTTTTCAGGCAAATCCAACAATTCATCTTTACTCCATTTACCTAAAACATAATCTACTTGTCGTCCTTTAGAAAAACTATTGCCAACACCAAAACGCAATCTTGCATATTGTTGTGTGTTGAGTTTTTCATTTATATCTTTTAAACCGTTATGTCCTCCTGCACTTCCTTTAGGTTTTAATCTTAAAGAACCAAAAGGGATATTCAAATCATCACAAATAACTAAAATATTTTCTAACGGAATTTTTTCTTTAGTCATCCAATATTTAACAGCTTTTCCACTTAAATTCATGTAAGTGTTTGGTTTGAGTAAAATAAATGTTCGTCCTTTAAATTTATAGGTAGTTACATCACCTAATTTTTGAGTTTCAAAAGTAATATTTTCTTCTTTAGCAAAATTATTTAGAATTTTAAAACCAATATTATGTCTAGTGTCTTCGTATTTGTCGCCAATATTTCCTAATCCTACAATTAAAAATTTTTTCATAAGGTCTTCGGTTAATTCTTCTTTAAAAGAAAATATGTTTTTTAAAAAATTCAATATATTCATAAAACAAATATAAAAAAAAGCCCTTCAAAAAGAAGAGCTTTATTATATTTAAACTTTTAAAGCTTTATTCTGCTGAAGTTTCTTCAGTAGTTTCTTCTGCTCCTTCTGCAGCATCTTCTACTTCTTCAACTACAACAGCAGCTCTTGCAGTTCTTACTTGAACAACTACTGTGTTATCTGGATGCATAAAAGTATATTTATCATTCGCTAACTCACTAATTAATAATTTATCTCCAATTTTTAATTTAGAAATATCTGCATCAATAGTATCAGGTAAATTTGCAGGTAATGCTTTTACTTTTAATTTACGGTTGGTAAAACGTAACGATCCACCAGCAATTACACCAGGAGAATTTCCTTGTAATACCACAGGAATATTCATAGTTACAGGTTTGTCATCAGATAATTGATAAAAATCTATGTGTAAAATTTTATCAGTTACAGGATGAAATTGAATGTCTTGTAAAATAGCATGGTAAGATGTACCATCTATATCAAGTGTTGCTGTATATACATTTGGTGTATATACTAAGTTTTTAAACGCTTTTTCCTCTGCTGAAAAATGAATAGTGTCGCCACTTCCATAAATTACGCAAGGTACTTTGTCAGCATTACGTAAGGCTTTTGTTTCTTTTTTACCTACGCTTTCTCTTTTTGTTCCTTTAATAGAAATTGATTGCATTTGTTTTAAATTTATTTTACATTAAAAATTGATTGCTGATAGATGTGTTGTTCTGAACTTTTTTCATCACATCAGCAAATAAAGTGGCGCAAGATACAATTTTTATTTTAGAACAAGCATGTTCTTTTAAAATTGTATCTGAAACTATCAATTCTTTTAATTTTGAGTTCTTTATTCGTTCAATAGCATTACCAGATAAAATAGCATGTGTGGTGATAGCTCTTACGCTTATTGCTCCTTTTTCCATCATTAAATCTGCTGCTTTGGTGAGTGTTCCTGCAGTATCTACCATATCATCTACAATAATTACATTTCTTCCTTTTACCTCACCAATTAATTCCATTTTTGATATTACATTGGCTTTTTCACGTTGTTTATAACAAATTACTACATCACTTTTTAAGTATTTTGAGTAAGCATAAGCACGTTTAGAACCTCCCATATCTGGAGAAGCAATGGTGATATTTTCTAAATTTAAGTTATCAATATATGGCAAAAAAATAGTAGATGCATATAAATGATCTACTGGTTTTTCAAAAAATCCTTGAATTTGGTCTGCGTGTAAATCCATGGTCATTATTCGTGTTGCACCTGCAGCTTGGAGTAAATTTGCGACTAATTTTGCTGCAATTGGCACTCTAGGTTTGTCTTTTCTGTCTTGACGAGCCCAACCAAAATAAGGAATTACAGCAGTTATATGTCTTGCTGATGCTCTTTTTGCAGCATCTATCATTAATAACAACTCCATTAAATTATCTACTGGTGGAGTTGTTGAACAAATAATAAAAATTCGCCTTCCTCTTATAGATTCCTCATAAGAAACTTGAAATTCACCATCGCTAAAGGTGATTTTTTTTGATTCTCCTAATGGTAAACCATAAGATTTTGCTATTTTTTTTGCTAAAGGAATACTATCTGAACAAGCAAATATTTTAGGTTTTGGAAGTTTAACTTTCATTGACATATTTTTAGTTGGTTGTTTGTGTTATGCAAATATAATTTTATTATTGCTTTAACTTATAAACTCAAACTAAAAGTTATCTCTTATTTATCACCAAATAATTAACAATTAATAGTAATTTTATCCAAATTTAATTTTTAAAAAAATGAAAAGAATTTTAACCTATTTATTTTTGATTGTTATCGGATTTATTATTGCTTATTTTTACTTTAAAAGCGAAGAAAATAAATACAAAACAGAACAAGCAAACATTATCTTAACCGAAATAAAAAACGTAAGTAAATTGGTGGTTTCAGAAGCAACTTTCTCTGAATTATACAATTATCAAGATGCGGATAAATACTTTTTTGAAACAGTTTCATTTGATAAAAAAGTCATCTTATCAGTAAATGCTAAAGTACAAGTGTCTTATGATTTGTCTAAAATGAAAATTGAAACAGATACCATAAATAAAAGAATAATTATTAAATCTATTCCTAAAGAAGAGCTATTTATTTCGCCTCAAATTTCATATTTTGATTTAGAGCAAAGTACTTTTAATCAGTTTTCTAAAGAAGAATTGAATAAAATTTCTGAAAAAAGTATCGCTAAAATTAAAGAAACTATTGATGCTTCAACCTTAAAAGAACAATCTAAAAACAGCTTGTTTGAAGAATTACGGAAAATCTACAAAATGGCAACGCTCCTAAACTGGGAATTAGTTGACGAAACCGAAAATAAACTAATTCAAAAAACGTTTAAACTAAAATCTTAAAATTGATTAATAGTCTTACGAATTGCTACTAATTTAGTTAATAAATCTTCTAAATAATCTAATTTTAACATATTTGCACCATCAGATTTTGCACAACTTGGGTCAAAATGCGTTTCTAAGAAAATTCCATCAACACCAACAGCAATCCCTGCTTTGGCAATGGTTTCAATAAGTTCTGGTTTTCCACCAGTAACACCACTTGCTTGGTTTGGTTGTTGTAAAGAGTGTGTAATGTCTAAAATAGTTGGTGCATATTGTTGCATGGTTGGAATACCTCTAAAATCTACAATCATATCTTGGTAACCAAACATGGTGCCTCTATCGGTAATCCAAACCTGATTATTACCGCTATCGGTTACTTTTTTAACAGCATGTTTCATAGCATCGGCACTCATAAATTGTCCTTTTTTTAAATTGACAACTTTACCTGTTTTTGCCGCAGCAACCACTAAATCTGTTTGACGAACCAAGAAAGCAGGAATTTGCAATACATCTACATATTGAGCAGCCTTTGCAGCATCGCTTTTTTCGTGAATATCAGTTACTGTTGGCACATTAAAATGATGACCTACTTTTTTAAGAATTTCAAGTGCTTTTTCATCTCCAATTCCTGTAAAACTATCTAAACGTGAACGGTTTGCTTTTTTAAAACTTCCCTTAAAAATAAACGGAATTTCTAATTTATCCGTAATTTTCTGAATTTTCTCACATATTTCAAAAGCCATTTCTTCGCCTTCAATAGCGCAAGGACCAGCCAATAAAAAGAAATTACCAGAATTTGTATGCTTTATTTTAGGAATTAAATTGATGTTCATAATAATTGATTT